>CAJVYZ010000204.1 GCA_913009915.1 uncultured Gemmatimonadota bacterium
GATGTATAGAGCGGAGGAGGAGTTGGACGGATGCGGCGTGAGTGTATGATGGTAGTGTGAATAGTATGGGTATTTTTTTTTTTTTTCAAGCAGAAGACGGCATACGAGATATATCAGTGTGACTGGAGTTCAGACGTGTGCTCTTCCGATCTGCTCCTGAGAGGCTATGGCGGAGACGAGACCCTGGTTCACCAACACTCCGTTCCGGCTGCCCAGGTCGTGGCCAACCCCGACCGGGTGGCTGGCGCCGAGCTGGCCCTGGCAGGCGGGGCCGACGTCGTGGTTCTGGACGACGCCTATCAGCGCCTGGATGTCCTCCGCGATCTCAATATCCTGGTGGTCTCGGCCGAGACCACACGCGCCGTCCGCTGGCCGCTTCCGGCCGGTCCCTGGCGCGAGGGCTTCACGGCCCTGGGCCGGGCTGACGCCGTGATCATCACCCGGAAGCGCGCTTCGGTGGAGGCGGCGAGGCGCTTGGCCGAAGAGTTGCAGGCTGAATTCACCGGACCGGTGGCCATCGTGCACCTGGGTCTCCGGGTGTTCGAGGGCTTGGTGAGCGGGCAACGGCACCCAGCATCGATGCTGGCCGGGAAGCGGGTGGTGGCAGCATCTGGCATCGCCGATCCGGAATCCTTCGTGGCCCAAGTCAAGGCCACGGGCGCCGCGGTCCAGGTGGCTACCTGGAAGGATCACCACGCCTATCGCGAGGAGGACGTGGCCTGGTTGGCCCACGCGTCGCGCCGGGCCGACCATGTGGTGATCACCCAGAAGGACGCCGTGAAGTTGCGTGACCGCTGGCCGGCCAACGCTCCGGAGCCGCTGGTAGCGAAGCTCGACATGGAGTGGGAAGCCGGGGAGGACCTCATGACCCAAGCCTTGGATGCGCTGGTCACATCGCTAAATCCACAACTGAACCCGAGTAACGAGTAGGCAGCCCGATGACCGCAACCAGTTCCACCAAGCAGCCTATCATTCTGCCGGGCAAGGACATCGTACTCGACGAGGACAATCCGTTCGAGGCGATGATGTCCCGGTTCGATTTCGCGGCCGAGCAATTGAATCTCGACCCGGGGCTCTACCGCATTCTGCGACACCCGGACAAGCAGATCATAGTGTCGATCCCCATTCAGCGGGACAACGGCGAGATCGAAGTGTTCACCGGCTATCGGGTGCGGTACAACGCATGGCGCGGAACGGGCAAGGGGGGCATCCGGTTCGACATGGCCGTCACCCTCGACGAGGTCACGGCGCTGGCCGCCTGGATGACCTGGAAATGCGCCCTGGTCAATATTCCATTCGGCGGGTCCAAGGGCGGCGTGGTGTGCGATCCCACCACGCTGTCCGACGGTGAACTCGAACGGCTTACCCGACGCTACACCTCCCAGATCATTGAAACCCTTGGTCCCGAATCGGACGTGCCGGCGCCCGACGTCAACACCAACGAACGGGTGATGGCCTGGATCATGGATACCTACTCCATGCACAAACGCCACACCGTTACCGCAGTGGTCACCGGCAAGCCCATCGAAATGGGCGGCTCGCTCGGCCGGCGGGAGGCGACCGGTCGTGGCTGCATGATCATGGCACGCGATGCGATGCGCGTCCGGGGCATCCCCGTCGAGGGGGCCCGGGTGGCCATCCAGGGGTTTGGCAACGTCGGGTCGGTCACCGCCACCCTGTTGGCCGAACTGGGCTGCCGGATCGTGGCCATCGGCGACAAGTCCACTGCGCTGTACAACGCCGACGGCATCGACGTGGTGGACGCGGTCAACTGGGTCGAGCACCATCGATATCTCAGCGGCTATCCCGCCGCCGAGGTGATCCCCGGCCCGGACCTCCTGACCGTCGACTGCGACGTGCTCATCCCGGCGGCGCTGGAAAACGTCATAACCAAGCGCAACGCGTCCGACATCCGCGCCCGGATCATCATCGAAGGAGCCAATGGCCCGACCACGCCCAATGCCGACAAGATCCTCGACGATGCCGGCGTGTTCGTGGTTCCCGACATCCTCGCCAACGCCGGCGGCGTCACCGTCAGTTACTTCGAGTGGGTGCAAGACCGGGGTGGCTATTTCTGGGACCTGAAAACGGTAAACAGCAGGCTCGAAAAAATCATGGTGGACTCCTTCCGCGAAGTGACCACCATGGCTGAACAACACAGTGTCAACCTGCGGATTGCCTCGTACATGCTCGCCATCGAGCGGGTTGCCGCCGTCCACCGGCTGCGCGGTCTCTATGCCTGATGCGACTCACCATCGTGGCGGTGGGGAAGCTGCGCCCGTATTACCGCGAGGCGTGTGACGACTACCGCCGCCGCCTGCAACGCTTCGCCACGATCGACGAAGTGGAAATCCGGGAGGCGGCCCGGCTCCCCGAGGCACAACAAAGGAGTCGGGAGGCTGACCGCCTCGACGAGCGCCTCCCGCCACGTGCCACGGTCATCGCCCTCGCCCGTCAAGGATCGTCGTGGACCAGCGAGTCCTTCGCCGCCCGGCTCGATGCCTGGCTGGGCGCCGGAAAGCCTCTCGCCTTCGTCATCGGAGGCTCGCACGGCCTGGGAGACACCGTGCTCCAGCGCGCCACTGAAAAATGGAGCCTGGGCCCGCTGACCCTCCCCCACGAACTCGCCCGCGTGCTAACATACGAACAACTCTACCGGGGGTTCACCATCCTCAAAGGCATGCCGTACCACAAGGGGAGTGCGTAGTGCATAGTGCGTCGTGCGTCGGAAATGCACACCGCACAACTGTATCACGCTCCCCCTGGGCACAACGCACAACGCACAACGCACCGGGACGGGAGGGGTAGGGTGGCAGAGTGGTTCGCCGACTGGTTCGGCGAGGACTACCTCGCCCTCTACCCCCACCGGGATGAGGCCGACGCCGAGCGCGCCATCGCCCTCATCGAACGCACCATTCCCTGGCGCGCGGGCCTCCGGGTCCTGGACATCGCCTCGGGACCCGGCCGGCACGCGGCGGCTCTGGAAACCCGCGGGGTCAGCCCCATCGGGATCGACCTGTCGATGACCCTGCTGCGCCGGGCGCGGACCGTCACCACCTCGCCACTGGTGCGGGCCGACATGCGCCTGCTCCCGATTCGCCCGGCCACCATGGACTTGACCCTCAACCTGTTCACCAGCTTCGGTTACTTTTCCACCGACGAGGAACACGCCGCCGTGCTTGCCGGCATGATCGACACCGTTCGCCCCGGCGGCTGGTTCGTTCTCGATTTTCTCCATGCGGACAGGGTGCGCAGTACCCTGGAGCCCGAGGGCGAGGCCATGATGAACGACACGCCGGTCAAGATTCGCCGCAGCCTGTCGGGCGACGAGCGGTACGTGATCAAGGAAATCGATCCGGGTGACGGCCGCGTGTTCCGCGAGCAGGTCAGACTGTTCACGCCCGACGAATTGCGGCACATGGTCGCGCCGACACTCGACGTGACAGCCGTGTTCGGCGATTACCACGGCAATCCACTCACCCCGGACAGCCCCAGGGTGTTCCTCGTGGGGCAGCGACGATGACGTTCCGACTGCAGCGAACACCACTCCATGGTGCCATACCGGACCTCCTCAGCCGCGAGGGTGGCATGGCGTCCGATTTGATCGATGCATGCGTCCCGGCCGCCGGAACCGAAGATGCGATGACCCGGCTCCGGGCGGACGACGTGCTGGTCGTCACCACCGGGCAACAGCCGGGCCTGTTCGCCAGCCCCCTGTACGCCGTGTACAAGGCGCTCTCGGCCGCTGCCTTGGCCGATCTCCTCACCCGGCGGTGGCAGCGTCCGGTCGTGCCGCTTTTCTGGTTGGCCGGCGATGATCACGACTTCGCCGAGGCCAACCACGCCGCCTGGTTTGCTGCGGACGGCACACTCACCAGTTGGAGCCTCAGGGAACGGGCACCGGACGCTCCGCTCACCCCGATGTATCGCGAACCGTTGGGCCCGGAGATCAGCGAGGGACTCGATACGCTCGAAGCCTCTCTCCCGGCTTCCGAGTTCAGCGGGGAAACCATGGCCTGGCTCCGGAGCCACTACCGGCCCGATGCCACCGTGGCACAGGGCTACGCCGGTGCCATGGCCGAACTGCTGGCCCCGTTTGGGATCGTGTGCTTCGACAGTACCCACCAGGCCGTCAAGCGCCGGGCCATCCCTCTGATGATGAAGGCCGTGGGACTGGCCCAGGATCTCGACCGGGACCTCGCTCGCAGGGCGGCCGACCTGACGGCGGCCGGTGCCGACCCGAAGGTACCCGTGGGCGACGGCGCCACCCTGGTCATGATGGAGTCCGCCCAGGGGCGGGACCGCCTCGTGGTCGACGGCACCGAGGTCGCCACCCGGCGGGGCCACCAACACTTCACCCTCGACGCCCTGCAGACCCTGGCGGCGGAGGCGCCGGAACGTTTCTCTCCCAACGTGCTCCTCCGGCCGGTGGTCGAGAGTGCCCTCCTGCCGACCGTCGGCTACGTGGCCGGCCCTGGGGAACTGCGCTATTTCCCGCTTGCCGATCCGCTGTACCAGCGCCTGCGAGTGCCGCAGCAGCCGGCAATACCGCGCTGGTCCGGCCTCGTGGTGGAACGCCGAGTCGACCGGGTGCTCGACAAGTTCGGCGCCTCGCTCGACCAGCTGACCGAAGCCAACCAGGCGCTCGAGGCGCGGCTGGTGCGGTCGCACATGCCTCCGGAAATCACCGATGCCGTGGCCTCGCTCCAGCAGGCCATCGACGAGGGATATGACGTCCTCCTAGATCAGGGGAGTCGCCTCGACTCAACCATGGCCAAGCCGGTCGAAGGGTCGCGCCGCCAGGCATTGGCCGCCGTCGACCACATCGAAAAGCGCTTGCGTGGCCATCTCAAACAGCGGGAGGCCACCGAACTCAAGCAGATCGGCCATGCCCGCGAAGCAGTGCTCCCGGACGGCAAACCCCAGGAACGGGTGGTGACCGTCGCCACCTTCCGGGCCCGCTACGGTGACGAATTTCTGACCTCGGTGGCCGCGGAGATCACGGCGTGGTATGACGCCGCCCTTGAAGGTGAGCCCGTTCCTTCATAGACTCGACATATGGTATTCATCGGTCTGATCCTCCTCGTCGCCCTGCTCATCCCCATCATCGGGATAGTCATTGACTCTCCCATTGGCCGGGCCATCGCCCGACGGGTCGAGGGACCAGACGCCGTACCCCAGGATGTGCAGGATCTAGGCAAGAAGGTGGAACTCCTCGAATTGGAGGTCGACGACCTCAATCGGTCGGTCGATCAGCTGAAGGAGGAAAACGCCTTCATACAACGGCTGTTGGAAGATCCCTCGGCCAGACGGACCCTCCCGCCACCGCCAAACACCTGACCACCTCAGCGAGCCCCCGCCGTCCGGCGGTGTTGGTCGCCGCCGGTATCCTGCTGAGCCGGCTGTTCGGCTTGGTGCGACAGCGTGTCTTCGGCCACTACTTCGGCGCCTCCGCCTCGGCGGACGCCTTCATGGCGGCCGTACGCATCCCCAACCTGCTGCAGAACCTGTTCGGCGAGGGCGTGCTGTCGGCGTCGTTCATCCCGGTGTACGCCAAGCTCCTCTCCGAGGGCCGCGAGCGGGACGCCAACCGGGTGGCCGGCGCCGTGGCCGGGCTACTCGGCCTGGTGGTGGGGCTCCTGGTACTCGTGGGCTACCTGGCGACTCCGCTTCTGGTCGAGGTGATCGCTCCAGGCTTCACCGGTGAACAACAACTCCAGACCATCCGTCTGGTCCGTATTCTGTTCCCCGGCATGGGGCTGTTGGTGTTGTCGGCCTGGTGCCTGGGTATTCTCAACAGCCACGGGCGGTTTTTCCTGTCCTACGCCGCACCGGTGGTGTGGAACGTGGCCATC
>CAJVYZ010000205.1 GCA_913009915.1 uncultured Gemmatimonadota bacterium
GATCATAGAGGCAGGTTTGTGTGGTTTGTGTGTGTTGTTTTTTTAATGATACGGCGACCACCGAGATCTACACTCTTTCCCTACACGACGCTCTTCCGATCTAGCACGAGATCGGCGGGCGAGCGGCCTTCGAGCCATGGCGTCACCAGTAGGAACCGCATCGCCCGGGGGTACCACTCGATCGCTTCGGCGTAGCCGATCAGCATGCGCTCGAGTGCTCCGGCAGCCACCGGTTGGACGGCGCGTATCTCGGCAAGCCGCGAGGCAAATGCCATGGAATCCGTGCGGCTGAGTACGAATAGCTGGTAGGTAAGCAGTTGGGGGACTGCCGCATGCGGCGGAAGCGGCCGCTGCTGCACCCCTGGAAGTTCGAGCGCCGGCCTCAGTGCATCCCAGGTGACGTGGGGAAATTTTTGCTGCACCCGGTGTGCGGCCACCTGGTGGATGTCGACCTGCCATCGTCCATTGGGACGGAACAGGAAATCGAAGTGGGCTCGGGTGGTGTCGTCGCGGATACCCGCGCGGACCGATTCCAGGCTCGTCTGCGCGGCGGCGAGCATGGAATCTCGCCACCACAGTCCCATCGACTGCAGGTAGCTGTAGGTCCGCAAGATGGGTTCGTTTGCCGCCGGTACGCGACTCTCAGCGGCGCGCTCGACATACGTGTTCAATATTTCGTCAGCATCGATACCGGCGTCGTCCAGCGCGGCGAACCATCCGCCGGGGATGGTGACCATCGATCTTTCACCGGCCAACACCAGTTGGCGCATGCGGAACTTCGGGAGGGGGATGTAGAGTTCAGCCGTAGCATCCACGCGCTTGGCCAGCCAGGCAATGCCGTGGGACTGATCGCCGCGAAAGACGGTACCAAACATCTGATCGCCGATGATGCGGCCGACGTAGCGTCTCGGGGAAGGCCCCGCGGTGAACTCGAGTTGCCCGTCGGCGTCCGGCACGGTGCCGGTGACTTGGTCGGGGGCGGAATCGCTGGTCTCGAGCAGGAGCGTGCCGGAGATCCTCCCGTCCGCTTCCACCAGACGAAGGTCGCCGTTGATTTCGGTAGTTGGACTGGGTGCCATAATCAGGCGCCAGCGTCCGGCCGCCTGCGCCCCAAGGCCACCCGCCCCCAGTGGCTGCCCCAAGAGGCCTGTCAGCGCCAGGAGGATCCAGGCCCGGCTGCGGAGTGTCACCTTCAACCCGGTCGTGCTAAACCCCACTGTCCGGCGACACGGGCTCGGCAGCGTCGCCGGGCCGGCCGCTGGGGGCGGCGTCCGTCCCACCCCCTTGCGGTGGCGGCGGGCGATCCACGGGAATCGGTGTCACCGGCATGCCCGGCTGCAACCGAACCTGGCCGCCGACGACGACCTGTTCGTTGCCGTTGATGCCCGAGCGAACTTCGACGAACCCGGGCGTGCGCACACCCAGAATCACCTCGCGCCGCTCGACGGTGCCTTCCGCGTTGACCACCCAGACGAGGACCAACCCTTCGAGGGGGACGATGGCTTCTTCGGGCACGATCACAGCCGATGGTCGCACCTCGGTGGCCAGGCGCACCTCGATGAACGCGCCTGGGTGCAACACGCGATCGCGGTTGGATACCCGCGCCTTGACGGTGATGACGCGGGCCGGCAGCTCGACCACGGGATCGACGAATTCCACCACACCGCGGAACTCCCGGCCGGGGAGGGCGGCAACGCGGAACAGTACCTCCTGGCCCGCTGCCAGCCGTTCGGCGAATCGCTCCGGAACCTTGAACGCCGCCCGCTGCGGGTGGTACGTCTGCAGGGATACCAGCTCGGTCGACGTCGTCACGTAGTCGCCCAGACTGACGGAGCGGGTCCCGACGACGCCACGGAACGGCGCCCGAACCAGCGTACGTTCCAGCCGAATCTGCAGCAACTGCAGCTGGGCCTCGTTGCTGCGATAGGTTGCCTCGGCAAGTTCGAGGTCGGCCTGGGAACTGGCGTTATCGGCCAGCAACTTGCGAGTCCGCTCGAGAGCCTGTTTAGCCAGGTCACGGTCTGCTTCGGCCCGAGCCACCTGAGCCACTAGTTCCGCGTCATCGACTTTGAAGAGCGGTTCGCCCTTGGCCACGGTGGACCCTTCACGGAACAGAATCTCCACGATACGGCCGGCGACTTCGGGTCGCAGCAGGATAGACTGGACGGCTTCGATCTGACCGGTGGTGCTGATGGCGTCCACCACCGTGTCGACCCTGGCGGTTGCCACCTCGACCGGCAGACTGAAACCGCCCGGTCCGCCACGGCCGCCGTTTTCCGATTCGGCCTTGTCGCACCCGACCACAGCGGCCACACTCAGGAGCCACACCAATGAACGTCTCACGATCATTCCTTCCCGGGGAACAGCCGGCGGCCGAGAATGGCCTCGAGCCCCGCCAGCGCCAACAACGTTGCTTGTCGAGCGGTCACGATTCCCGCCTGGGCCTGCGACAGGGTGAACTGCGCCTCCAACAGATTGAGAATGTCGGTGGCGCCACTCTGATAACGTACGCTCTGAACCCGGTAGTTCTCTTCCGCGGCAACCAGTGCATCGCGTGCCAGATCCTCCGCCGCACGCGAGGTGATGTAGACCTCGAACGCCAGGGCGACGTCCCGCCGGGCCGAGCGCTCCAGGTCAGCGCGGATGGCGGCGGCCACGTCACGGTTTACCCGCGCCTGGGTGACGGCGATTTCGCGGCGGCCGCCGTCCCAAATCGAAAAGCTCACGCCGATACTGACGGTGGACCGGCTGATGGCCGAGGGAAAGATCACCTCGTCGAACGCCGAGGTAGTGGCCTGGAGCCCGATCTGCGGCAGATAGGCGGACAGTTGTGCCTTGTAGGCGGCCCCGGCGGCGCGCTCGTCCGCGCGAGCCACGCGCCACAGAGGCCCGTGTTGCAGGGCCTCTTGCACCGCATCCTCCAGAGTAATGGGGAGGTCCGGAGCGCGCTCGATTCCCAATGGTTGGGCGTCTACCGCGTAGGTCACACCGACCAGGCTCCCCAGATTGAGCCGGGCCACCCGCAAGCGGCTCTGTTCGATCAACAAGCCGACCTGGGCTCGGGTTCGCTCGGTATACAGTTGTAGTGAATCGCTCTGCACCGCCGCTCCAGAAAGCACCCGGGCCCGGGCAATGGCAAACTGTTGTTCGGCCCGATTGAGCCGTTCGCGTGCTACCCCGGCCAGCGCGGCGGTGGCCAGAACGTCGTAGTAGGCCGCCTCGGTGACGAGGGCGGAGGCGAAGCGGGCTTCCGCTTGCCCGGCCCGGGCTCCTTCCAAGCTGGCGTTGGCGAACGACAGGTCAGCGAAGCGACGTCCGCCGGCAAACAACTCGTAGCTGGCGATGACGCTGGCGGACACGAACGTGCGCGATGCCCCCCCGGTTCCCACGTTGAACAAGACCAGATTGGACTTCTGGTACACCCCCTGGACCGTCAAGGCCGGCAGGACGAAGGCCGAGATGGCGGCGCGGCGACCCCACTCGGAGTTCTTGACCCGTCCCAAGGCGGCCACGTAATTCGGGTCCAGGTTGGTGGCCAGCCTGAGCGCGTCGGCCAGACTGACCGCCGGGATGGAATCCTGCAGCGCGACCCCGGGTGTAGCCTGGGGCACGGCGACCTGCAGGGCGGCGATGAACGCCAGGATCATTGCGCCTCCTGGGCCGGCTCGAGGGTGACCTTGGCCGGCCGGCTCAATCGCGCGTGCAGCGTATCGAGCAGCACGAAGACGACCGGCACCAGGAACAGCGTGAGCACGGTCGACACGACGATCCCGCCGACGATGACCAGCCCCAGTGGGATCCGGCTTTCCGATCCGGCGCTGATGCCGAGCGCGATCGGGGTGGAGGCGGCGACGGTCGAGATAGCGGTCATGAGAATCGGCCGGAGGCGAATGCGCCCCGCTTCCTGAATGGCGTCTATGGTGTCCTTCCCGCGTGCCTTGAGTTGGTTGGCGAACTCGACCAGCAGGATCGAATTCTTGGACGACAAGCCGATCAACAGAATCAGGCCAATCTGACTGTACACGTTCAGAGTTGACCCGGCGATCTGCAGGGCGACCAACGCGCCGGTAACGGCCAGGGGCACCGCCATAAGCACGGTGAACGGGTGTACCAGTGATTCGAACTGCGCGGCCAGGACCATGTAGGTCACGATCAGCGCCAGGATGAATGCGAAGTACAGCGCGGTGCTGCTGTCCCGATATTCCCTCGATTCCCCGGCCAAGGCCGTGGCACTACCCGGTGGCAACACCTCGGCTGCGATGACGTCGAGGGAGTCGATCGCTTCACCGAGGACGAAGCCCGGGGCCAGGCTGGCCGACAAGGTAAACGAACGAACGCGGTTGTGGTGGGCCAGGGAGGCAGGCCCCACACCCTCGACCACGTCGGCCACCTGATCGAGGTTGATCAGTTCTCCGCCACGGCCGCGAATGTACAAGCCACTGATGTCGGCCGGTGTGGCGCGGTCTTCCGGGCTCATGCGCACCACCACGTCGTACAGCTTGTTCTGCCGGGTGAAGGTGTTGACCCGGCGGCCCCCGAGCATCGTTTCCAGGGTAGTGCCCACGTCCCGCACCGATACCCCTAGATCTTCGGCCCGGTCGCGATGGTACACGATGGTCAGTTCAGGCTTGTTGACCTTGGGACTGATGTCCGGCCGGACGAGGCCCGGTACCTGGCTTGCTCCTCGGAAGAACCGTTCTTTCGCCGCCGTGAGGGAATCGGCGTTGGGGTGCTTGACGACGTACTGAACCGGCTGGCCGAAGCCGCCTACCGGCGACGGAGTAAAGGCAAAGGCGAACACGCCCGGGATACCGAACAACTGTGGGAGAATCCCATCGAGAATTTCCTGAGTCGTCTGCGACCGGTCGGCCCAGTCATCCAGGTTGGCGAACACGATCCCCTGATTGACCGGCACGAAGCCACCGGTGATGGCAAAATACGTGTTGACGCCTTCCGCCCGGCCTACGATCCCTTCGATTTGCCGGATGTACTTGTCGGTGTAATCCGGGGTGGATCCCTCGGGGGCCGTAGCCAAGGCCATGAACCATCCGCGGTCCTCGGCTGGGATGAATTCCCGCTTGAGCGAGTTGAAGGACCACAACGCCAGCAGGATCGTCATGAACGAGCCGCCAACCACGATCCATCGGTGGTGGATGGCCCAGCCGAGGCCGGTCGCGTAGTGGTCCGACAGCCAATTGAAGCCGCGTTCCAGGAACCGGAAGACCCGGCCGTGGCTGGTCGGCACCCGCAGGATTTTGGCACACAGCATGGGAATGAACGTCAGCGCCACGAAACTCGAAACGACGACCGCCCCTGCCAAGGTGACCCCGAATTCGTTGAACAACCGCCCAGTGGTGCCCTGGAGGAAGGCCAGAGGCGTGAACACGGCCACCAGGGCCACGGTGGTGGCGATCACCGCAAAGGCGATTTCCCGGGTGCCGGTGATGGCGGCCATTTCGGGATCGTCGTGCATGGTTTCCTGGTGCCGGTAGGCGTTCTCCAGCACGACGATCGCATCATCGACCACCAGGCCGATGGCCAGGATCAGGGCCAGGAGGGTGAACGTGTTGATGGTGTAGCCGAAGACGTACATCAAGCCGAACGCGGCGATGATCGAGACGGGGATCGCCAGCCCGGGAATGATGGTTGCCCTGAGGTTCCTGAGGAACACGAAGATGATGATCACCACCAGCACCGCCGCCAGCCCCAGCGTGTCGAGCGTCTCGCGGACGGATCGCTTCACGAACACCGAGCTGTCGAACGCCGTGCCCACTCTGATCCCGGGCGGGCGCCTCGCCCGGCCTTCGGCGACCTCTTCCCCGATGCCCTCCGCCCCCTCCACC
>CAJVYZ010000206.1 GCA_913009915.1 uncultured Gemmatimonadota bacterium
CGTGTGCTCTTCCGATCTAGCACAAGCTCAGAATCTGTCTGAAGGAACTACGGGAGACATTGGTGTGGCTGAAGATCATCAACCGGCTCCGGTTCCTGCCACCCCGGTACATCGGCCTCCTGCTGGCGGAGGCCAACGAGCTAGTCGCCATATTTGTCGCGAGTGTCCGTACGACTGAAGCCCCGCGATGACCTCCCCTTCACATATCACAAATCATCAATCATCCCTCATATATCACACCGCCCTCTCGGAACTAGCGTAAGCACCGCCTGCCAACAACCGAGAACCTCAGAAATCAACAATCACTAACGAGAAGGCCCATCACCGCGCAGGCAACACATCCCGAAACGCCTCCCCATAAATCTCCCACACCGTCACAAACAACGCCGCAACAACCGGCCCAATCACAATCCCCGCCGCCCCGAACAACACGATCCCCCCCATGGTCCCAAGAAGAATCAACAGATCCGGCATCTGCGTGTCCTTGCCCACCAGCCAAGGCCGGAGGACATTGTCCACGCTGCCGACCACCGCCGCGTTCCAGATGGTGAGTCCAATGGCCGTCCCCGTCTCTCCGGCGGCAAACAGGTAGATGACCGCGGGCACCCAAATCAACCCGGTCCCCACACCGGGGATGATCGACAGCACCGCCATGATGGTGGCCCAGAACACCGCTCCTTCGATCCCTGCGACCCAGAACGACAGCCCACCGAGGGCGCCCTGCACGATGCCGATGATCAGGGTGCCTTTGAGCGTGGCCCGGGAGACGGACAGGAACTTACCGACCATGCGGTCCTCGTCTTTGGACTCGAGCGGAACGTAATAGAGGATTTTGTCCAACAACCGCGGACCGTCCAACAGGAAGAAGAACATGGCGTACAGCATGATGAACAACTGAAATATGAAAATGGCGGTACCTTTGCCGGTGGCTGCCAGAGCGTTCACCATGAACGTTCCTACCCAGGCGGCCAGCTCTCCCGCCTTGGCTTGAATTTGATCTTTGTACGGCGCCAACTGATCCACCAACGGTATGCTCTCGAGCAGGCGATCCAACTCGTCCGGTTGGGTCATCTGCCGTTCCAGCCATGGCCGGACATCTTGACTGACTTGCAAGGCCTCTGCCGTGATGATCCCCACCAAGCCGATGAGGGGGAGAATGATGAGCAGGAACACCAACAGCACCGTGGTGACCGACGCCACCGAACGCCGCCCGCGAAACCAGCGCGTCAGTCGCTGGAACAGCGGATAGGCCAACCCGCCAAAAACGGCCGCGAAGAACACCGCCGCCAAGAACCCCTTGATCATCGAATAGAAGATGAAGGAGATGACCAGCGCCAGCGCCAGGAGAAAGAGTTTGGCGACCTTCTGCTGATCGTGCACGGACTCTGTCATTATGGGATCTCCAAGGCGGTTAGTCGCCGTGTGGTTTAGCCATTTTCGCCGGCACAACCGCCGCGTCGAACTCCGCTTCGGTGAGATAGCCAAGAGCCATGGCGGCCACCTTGAGCGTGGTCTCGTCCTTCTGAGCTTTCTTGGCAATTTCAGCTGCCTTGTCGTAGCCGATCGACGGAGCCAGCGCCGTCACCAGCATCAGCGAATTCTCCACGTGCGCGGTGATTCGCTTGGTGTCGGCCTCGAGCCCCTCGACCAGGAACCGGCGGAAGTCCACACACGCATCGGCCAGGATGGTCGCCGACTGGATCAGATTGTAGACCATGATCGGCTTGAACACGTTCAGCTCGAAGTTGCCCTGGGAGCCGGCTATCCCGATGGTCACGTCGTTGCCCATGACCTGCACGGCCACCATGGTCATGGCCTCGCACTGCGTGGGATTGACCTTCCCCGGCATGATGGAGGAACCCGGCTCGTTGGCCGGGAGGATCAATTCTCCCAACCCGGCTCGTGGCCCCGACCCCGCCCAGCGAATGTCGTTGGCGATCTTCATCAACGCGCCCGCCAGTACCTTGAGGGCACCGGACATGTTCACCAGCGCGTCGTGCGCCGCCAACGCCGCGAACTTGTTGGGAGCCGAGGTAAACGGCAGTCCCGTCAGCCCGGCGATGGTGTCGGCGCAGCGTTCCCCGAAGCCCTCGGGCGCATTGAGACCGGTGCCGACCGCGGTGCCCCCGATGGCCAATTGGAACATCCCGGGCATGGCGAATTCGATGTTGTCGATGGCGGCGTCCAGCTGTGCCACGTAGCCCGAGAATTCCTGTCCCAAGGTGAGAGGCACCGCGTCCTGTAGGTGGGTGCGGCCGATCTTGACGATGTCATCGAACTCGGCCGCCTTCAGTGCCAGGGCGTCGCGCAAGTCGCGCACCGCCGGAAGCAGGCGATCGTGGATCACCCGCGTGGCGCCGATGTGCATCGCCGTCGGGAAGGTGTCGTTCGACGACTGTGACATGTTGACGTGGTCGTTGGGATGGATGGGATCCTTGCTGCCCATCACCCCACCGGCCATTTCGATGGCCCGGTTGGCGATCACCTCGTTGCTGTTCATGTTGGACTGGGTACCGCTCCCGGTCTGCCACACGCGGAGCGGGAAGTGATCGTCCAGGGCGCCGCTGGCCACCTCTTCCGCCGCGCGGATGATGAGGTCGGCCCGGGTGGTGTCGAGTTTGCCCAGGTCCTGATTGACCATCGCCGCGGCCTTCTTGAGAACGCCGAACCCGTGGATCACCTCGATGGGCATCAGGTCGTGGCCGATGGAAAAATGGATGAGCGAGCGAGCCGTCTGGGCGCCCCAGTAGCGATCGGCCGGGACTTCGATCTCGCCCATGGAGTCGGCTTCGATGCGGGTGCTTGTCTGGTTGTCTGTCATAGGTATGCGCATGTCGTATTAGTGAATGGTCGCGGTGTGCGGTGGAGAGGCCTCCGCACCCCGTACGCCGAACTCCGCACGTCGATTGTAGCACTTCTGGCGCGGAGCGGAACCGACCAGGTGCCGAAACCGCCGGCGGAGGTAACTTCACCGCATGTCCCTCGAGCAGGAACTCAAGGCCAAGGCGGCCGATCTGGGCTTCGTCGCCTGCGGCATCACCGACCTGGCCCCGGTGCCCCACACGGCCGAGTTGGACGATTGGCTGGCCCGGGGCTACGCCGGAACGATGCGCTATCTGCAACGACAGGCCAGGCGGCGCAAGGACCCTCAGAGAATAGTGCCGGAAGCTAGATCTGTCGTTATTATTTGCGATAACTACTACTATCGACAGCTGGGTCCTCAGGCTATCCCCCAGGTTGCCAAGTACGCACTTGGCACTGACTATCATATTGCTATGCGCAATCGCATCAACAACTTAGCCGATTGGCTCATGGCAAGGGGTGCCAAAACGGCACGCCCATATGTCGACGCCGGCCCCGTCCCCGAGCGAGAGCTTGCTCAGCGCGCCGGTCTGGGTTGGATCGGCAAGAACACCATGCTCATAGCCCCGAGGGCGGGGTCTTACTTCCTGATTGGGGCGGTATTCACCGACCTGGCCCTGGTTACCGACGCCCCGTTCACGGAAGACCACTGTGGCAGCTGTACCCGCTGTTTGGATGCCTGTCCTACCGGCGCGTTCGTGGGCCCCAGAGTACTGGACGCCACCCGCTGCATTTCCTACCTCACCATCGAGCACCGGGGCGATATCCCGGAAACACTGGCCGACAGGTTCGAGGGCTGGGCATTCGGCTGCGACATCTGCAACGACGTGTGCCCCTGGAACCACAAGTTCTCCCAGGAATCGAGCCGGGACGAATTTCGGGCCCGTCCCATTTGGGGCACTGCCAGGAATCAGGACTTCTTCGAGAAGATGGGTGCCGACGAGTTTGCCGACCTGTTCGGGGACACACCGCTGGAGCGTCCAGGACTCGACGGCATGCGGCGCAACTGGCGGGTTGCCCACCGGGTTGCCGGCGAGCCAGGTACTGGGGGAGGGAGGGGTGCTTGAGGTGGCCTGCCCCCTCGCCAGACCGCGGAATGGGTGGTAGATTCAGGCCGCATCCAAATACGGCCGGTTGTCCCCCTCACATCCCTCGGCCGGAGGGTTCGAGGGGTTTGTTCCATTGTGGACTGTACACTACAGTGAAAGGCCTTTGCCCAAGTGGCCCAGACCATCACCACCGTCGTCGACTACGACCCGTTCGCCGAGCTTCCGATCTCGCGGCACATCATCAAGATGTTTACCGCCCGGGTCGGTATCCAGCCGGATAGCAAGGTATTGGACGTGGGCGCCGGTACCGGGGCATCCGCACTGGAGATCCTCGAGTACCTCAACACCGACGATGGGTGCGAGGGTCACGTCACCTTGCTCGAGCCGGAAGCCAAGCTGCTGGACGTCGCCCGCTCACGCCTCCCCATGGACGTCGTCGATTGTACCCAAGGCTTTGCCCAGGACTTGGCGAAGATGAACTTTGCTGAAGACTCCTTCGATTACGCCATATGGAGCAACGGTATTCACTACGTCGAAGACGCCGATGTGGTCGACGAGGTCCTTCGCTCCATCCGCCGAGCCACCAAGACCAAGTTCGCCGCGTGGTCGACGTTCATGTCCGACGCCTACGTCGGCAGGACCGCTCGCTTTGCCGGGCTGTGGGTGCTGACGGCGTACCGGAATTTGGGTCTGGATCCCAAGACCCAGCGAGTCAAGTCGGAAAGCCTGCAGACCCGGGGCGCCGCCGATTGGCGGGCCGCGTTCGAGCGGGCGGGCTTCCACGACGTGGTGACCCACTTGGAAACCTTCGAGCTGGGTCCCGAGGCCTACCAGGCCATCGCCCGATTCGGCGACTACGTCGAAAACGCAATGCCGCCCATTCCTGACCGCCCCGACATTACGCTGGGGATACGGAGCCAGGCCCTGGTCGACGCGGCGGAGCAGGTGTACGATCGGCTGGGAGTAAAGACACTGCCCCGGAACTGGCTCTATATGGAAGCGGCGCCGTAACCCTCCGTCCCAACCGAGGCTCGCGCCCCGAGGAATGGTCATTCCCCGGTCCCGCTCACGTCGAGCAAGACAACCCCAACAAATCAATCTTTCGCGCGGTCGCCGCGTGTTTCATATTTGCCCAGCACCCCGCGTCCGCTGCAGCTAAGCCCCAGGCAATAGGCTTGGGTCGATCCGACCCTCGGGATGGAGGCGTGGATCGAGAAAATGGCACTTCCAAAATGGTGGCTTGACCCGGCAGCTGAGGACGCTGCCGGCCGATGATCCGCTACATCTTAGTACGCCTGCTCCAGGCAATCCCCCTCCTCTTGGGGCTGTGAGCTGGTACGTTTACAGTTGTCGCCACACGCCAACAAGCCCATGGCGCGCCCACAGTCATAGCCCAAAGTTCATGGTCCAAAGCCCAAAGCCCGCCTCATGCGTCCCATCCTCGTCCTAGCACTCGGCTGCTTCTTCACTCCCATTGTCGGCGCCCAGGTGCCAGCGGACAGCACTACGGCGGAACTCCAGGCTGTCCGCATCCCGGTTTCTTTTTCCGTGCAGTCCATGGGGGAATCGACCTGGGGCATCAAGCTGCGAGTGGCGGGTACCTTCACCGTCCGCAACTTGCAGAGTTTGAACGATCTCGATCTAGGGGGATTCAAGACCACAGCCTTCCTGGCCGGCGTCGAACTGCTGATCCCTTTGGGCCACTACAAGACCCTGCGCCCCTTCGCCGACGTCGGCGTGGGGAAAGACGACCAGACCGACGAAACCGTATTCCTGGTGGAGACCGGCGCCCTGGCCGAGCTGATATTCCCCAGATCGGAAGAGCGTCGTGTAGGGAAAGAGTGTAGATCTCGGTGGTCGCCGTATCATTAAAAAAAAAAACACGTAAATCACACACACAGC
>CAJVYZ010000207.1 GCA_913009915.1 uncultured Gemmatimonadota bacterium
GCTGAGTGATATGTTGAGCAGACGACGGTGAGTGGTGTGTGACCAAGTGTGTATCGAGCGTGTTTTGTATTTTTTTTTTAAATGATCCGGCGACCACCGAGATCTACACTCTTTCCCTACACGACGCTCTTCCGATCTCCTGGGTGATCAGCAGCCGGGCCAGAGCCAGGGTAGCCTCGACGTAGGTCGGCAGCAGGTCGAGGGCCCGCTCGTAGGCCAGCCGGGCGCCGGCCCAGTTCCGGCGGCGTTCCTCGAGGCCCCCCAACTCGAACCACACTTGCACCAACCCGGGATCGAGTTGCAGCGCCGCCTGGTAGGCTTCCAACGCCCCATCGAGGTCCCCCAACAGGATGGCGACCTTGGCCTGCAACTGTGACAAGTCGGGCCGGCCAGGTTCGAGCGTCTGCGCCTGCTTGAGGTGGTCGAGCGCGGGGACCGGTTCGCCCAGCGCCAGGCGAGCCTGGGCGCAGGCTACCAGACCGTCCACATCCGAGCGTGACCGCCGTGCCAGCTCATCGATCATGTCGGCCGCCTCGTGCGCCCGGCCCAGATTTAGGAGGGCGGTGACCTCGCCTCGCAGCGCGTCGGGGTCGTCCGGGTCGTGGGCCCGGCTGCCACGGTACCGCTCCAGAGCCTCGCCGTGATAACCCCGCTTGGCGAAGATGTCGCCGAGGAACACGTTGGCGCGGACCCGTGACCCCCCGCGCGCGACCGCGCGGTTCAGCTCGGCCGTCGCCAGTTCGAGGAGGCCCTTGCCGATGTAGTCCCGCGCCAGCACGAAAGGTGCCTCGTCATCGGGCACGGCAGCGGACTCATCCGCGCTATCCGGGACCAGTTGAGCGAAGATGTCGTCGAGGACACCCTCGTCGAGGGTAAACCCCTCACCCAATTCCGTGGTTGCCACGTCACCGGAGATTTCCGGGACGATGGCGATGGTCGGATCCTCGTACTGCAGGTCGATCCTGAGGCTGAACTTCTGCGGGACGTAGTAGGGCTCGAGTTCGAGGGCGCGTTTGGTTTCCCGGAGAGCACCGTCGAAGTCGCCCAACTGGCTGAGGGTGAAGCTCAAATTATAGTGCGCCGGGGCGTGGTTCTGATCGCCCTCGACCGAGCGGGCGAAAGCGTTCTTGGCGTCGGCGAACCGCTTGAGTTCCATGAGCACCAAGCCGACGCCGTTCCAGGCGATCGCGTTGTCCGCCGCCTCGCTGAGCACCAACTTGAACGATTCCAGGGCCGGTTGGAAACGTTTCAGGTGAAACAGCTGGAGGGCCAGGTTCAGCCGCGGGTCGACCATCTGTCGGTTGCTCTGAATGGCCTTGTTGAACGCGGTGATGGCCTCCTCGCCATGGGTGTCGGCCAGCAGCACGCCGAGATTGTTCCACGCGAGAGCGTAGCCGGGATCGATCGCCACGGACTTCTCGTATGACGCCTGGGCCGCCTCGCGGCGGCCGGCTTGATGGAGGCAGACCCCGCGTTCGTTCCACAGCTTGGGTGATTCTTCGAACTCACGAACCAGACTGTCGTACAGGTCGAGGGCCGTTTCGAAGTCCCGCTTGAGCAAATGCACTTCGCCCATCGCTTCGAGCACGAGACGACGGTCTTCGCCACTGTCGAGCGCCAGCCGATACTCGCGGAGCGATTCGGCGTAGTAGCCCTTCTGCCTGAAGGCCAGGCCGAGATTGAAGTGCGCGAAAGCCTTGCCTTCGGCTATCTGCGGCCGGGCCGGCTCCTCCTTGGCTTCGTGCCCTTCGGCGGCGCCAAGCGTGAGGTTGGTCTGGGCCCGTGCCAGGGTCGGGTTCAGTTGGACGGCACGCTTGGTGGCCGCCTTGGCATCGTCGTGCTGCCCCATGTCGCCGTAGACGAAGGCAACCAGGTAGTGGGCGTCGGCGTAATCGGGGTTGAGCTTGATGGCGGCCTGCAGTTCGACCAGCGCTTGGTCGTTCAGCCCGCGGTTGTAGAGGGCCTCCCCGCAGTAGAACCGGGCCACGGAGCTGTCGGGTTCGAGCCGGCGGGCCTGCTCGAACCACTCGGAGGCCTCGTCCATGTGGCCTCCGGCTTTTTGGGCGAGGCCCAACTGGATGATGGCCGGTGCGTCTTGCGGGTGGCGGGACACCAGCGCCTCGAATTCGGCGACGGCTTCCGCGTGGTGGCCCAGCGAGGCGTAGGCGCGGCCCAGCTGCCATCGGGCGTCCCGGTCGTCGGGCTGGTGGCGCAAGCGGTCCTGCAGTTCGGCCACGCGGGTGTCGTAGTAGCCCGACGCGCTGTAGGCCGTTTCAAGGTTGTCCTGCGCCACCTGCATCTTTGGGTCGAGTTCGAGGGCCCTGGTGAACTCCTCGATGGCCTCGGCGATGAGCCCTTTTTGGTGGTAGAGGACTCCGAGATTATTGTGAGCGCCGGCATCGGACGGGTCGATCCGCTCGGCAAAAGAGCGGAGGACCGCCACGTCGCGTTCCGATATGGCCGCGGCGCCCATCCCGGTCACCCGAGGCGGATGGCGTCGAAGATCGCGCGGAGAGACGCCATATCCGGCAGGAGCAGGAAGTGCGCCGGGACCTTCTCTTTCTCCTCCTTGAAATAGAACTGGGTCTCGACGCAGAGGACGACGTCCCGCTCGCTTCCGAAGGTCAGGTAGGTGCTGGTGAGAACGGCAGCGGCGTAGTCGACGACCATAGTGGGGACGGACGGCACCAGCATCATTCCCATGAAATCACTCAGGGCATTGAGGTACGCGCTGCTCAGGATGTTGCCGACTTCCTTGAGAGCGGATTCTTCCATTTCTCCATACGCCCCGGTGGTACCAACCGGCCGGCGCAGCAGGAGATCGCAGAGAGTCCTGCCGGCGGAGGACGGGAACATCAGCAGGGTGCGTCCGGTCAAATCGCCCATCATCTGCATGAGGATGGCGGCGGAGACCTCATCGGGATCTCCGACGACTCCCGGCACATCTTCGAGTGGGGTTACGTTGACCTCGGGCACGCTGATCATGATGGTTCGGTTGATCATCTGCGACAGCGCCGTCGCCGCGTGCCCCGCGCCGATGTTGGCTACCTCCCTGAGCGCATCGAAGTGCAGCGCTTCGAGGTCCCTCAGGTCGTCCATGGTGCCTCCACTAGACCAAAGCCGCCGCGTCGAGGATGAGCGCCGGCGTCCCGTCCGCCAAAATGGTAGCCCCACTAACCCAGCGGGGCATCCCCGAAGGTGGGTCGAATTGCTCCACGACAACTTCCTGCTGTCCTATCAGGGCGTCGACGAGCAAGGCCGAGCGCCGGTCGCCCACCTCCAGGATGACACACGGCCGCCGCGCCGATCGGTCCGCGTCGTCGAGGCCCACGATGTCCCGCAAGTCGGCCGTGGCCAGCACTTCGTCCCGTAGCACCAACGAATCCCGGCCATGTACTTCTGCGCGCGTGGCCTGGTTGTACTCGACCGTCTCGGAGACGAAAGCCATGGGCACGACGTAGCGCTCGGCGCAAACCCGGGCCAGCAATGCCCGAAAGATAACGAGCGTCAGCGGCAATCGAAGAATGAACGTGGTCCCCCGGCCGACCTGGGACTGAATCTCGGCTGAGCCCCCGAGCGCTCGGATCTTGGTAAGGACGACGTCGATCCCGACCCCTCGGCCAGAGACGCTCGTCACTTTCGTCGCCGTGCTGAAGCCCGACCGGCCGATAACCTGCAGCAGAAGGTCGTCAGTCAGCTCCTCGACCTCATCGTCCACCACACCAGTCTGCCTGGCCTTGGCGAGCACCACATCGCGATCGATCCCCCGGCCATCGTCCTCGACGATGACCACGATGTTGTCACGTTCGCGACTGCAGCGGATGACCAACCGGCCTTCCTCGGGTTTGCCCGCCTGCAAACGGTCGGCGCCCGACTCGATACCATGATCGACCGCATTCCGCAGGAGGTGGAGGATCGGATCGCCGATCTCGTCCAGCAACGACCGATCGACCTCGATGTCGCCACCCTCGATGGTCAACGACACTTGCTTGCCGAGTTCGCGAGCCAGGTCGCGCACCGCCCGGGGGAACCGGTCGAACACTTGCCAGACCGGTGTCATCCGCGTGGCGATGACCTCGCCCTGCACCTCGTTCACCAGCCGGTTGATCCGGCTGCTCACGGCTTCCAACTCCTCACTACCGTTGGCGGCCAGTTCGACCAGTCAGTTCCGGGCCACGACAGGCTCACCCACGTGGCTCATCAGGGCGTCGAGCGGACGCAGGTCCACCCGAATCAAGTAGTGGGCGCGCCAGACTGCATCGTCGCCCGACGCGGGCCACTGCGATCGAGCGGCATCCCCGATGGTGACGGAATCGATGTCGCCGACGGATCTGATGGCCTCTTCCAGGACCTCGTCGGCCCGGTCGGTCTCGATCCAGAACGAAAACGCCCCGTCGAAGCCCTCCTGCTGGAACTCCTGGGCACCCGGGGTGACGTCGGTGACCTTGCCCAGGCCACAGGCCTGATTCAGGGCCATTGCCGCCCGGGCTCCCGGCATCATGGCTCCGTGCCTGACGGTGACCCGGACCGGCCGGCTCTGGTCCCCGCGCGACCTCCGGGGCGCTGGTTCTGGAGCGGAAGCCGGACCGGGTGCCCGCGGTAACGCGCCTGCAGATTCAGGCCCTACCAGCTTGTCGAGGCGTTCGAGGACATAGCTGAAGTCGAGCGTCTGGTCGTGTCCGGTGGCAGCTTCCTCGATGCCGCGATCCAGTTCGTCCACCGCCTCGGTCAGGAGGCGGACGAGAGCGGCATCGGCGGTGACCGTGCCGGCGCGGACGAGATCCAACAGGTTCTCGGAGCGATGCGCCAGTTCGGTGACTTGGGCGTAGCCCATCATGGCCGCCATGCCCTTGATGGTATGCATGGCGCGAAACAGGGCGTGGACCGCTTCCTGGGCGCCCGGATCGCGTTCGAGCAGGCCCAGGTGCTGGTTGCAGGCGCCGATATGTTCCCGGCTCTCGCTGAGGAACAGGGCGGCGTACCGTCCTTGGTCCATGTGCTAGCCCAGCACGCGCTGAACGGCTTCGAGCACCCGCGAAGGCTGGAAGGGTTTGACGACGAAGTCCTTGGCGCCGGCCTGGATCGCCTCGACTACGAGCGCCTGTTGGCCCATGGCACTACACATCAGCACCTTGGCATCCGGGTCTCCCTGGCAAATCTCCCGCACGGCGTCGATGCCTCCCATGTCGGGCATGACGATGTCCATGGTGACGAGATCCGGCTTGAGTTCCTGGTACTTCTCGACCGCCTGGACCCCGGTTTCGGCCTCGCCGACGACTTCGAACCCGGCCGAGGTGAGGATGTCACTGATCATGGTCCGCATGAAGATGGCGTCATCGCACACGAGTACGGTATGACTCACGAACGGCCTCCGAATGGTTCAGGCGAAACAGGATCCGATGGTTGTGTGGTCAGGTCCCCATGACCGGTCGCAGCAACTCCTCGAGGTCGAGCAGCACGAATGGATCGTCCTGATGCCGTCCCACGGCTTTGACGATGCCGGGATCGACGCCGGGGAGGGTGTCGCGGCCGTCGACGGCGTCGGCAGGGATGGCGACGAGATCGACCAGCCGCCCGACCCGGAGCCCACAAACTCGATCGAACACCTCGAGCACGACGATGGCCCCTTCGTGGTCGGGGTCCGCCGGCCGGCCCAAGAGCCGGTGACCGTCGATCACGGTCAGAAGGGTGCCTCGGATGTTGACCAGGCCGTCGACCACGTCGGAAACGCCCGGAAGCCGGGTGGTGAGATCGGAAGAGCGTCGTGTAGGGAAAGAGTGTAGATCTGGGGGGTC
>CAJVYZ010000208.1 GCA_913009915.1 uncultured Gemmatimonadota bacterium
CCCGAGATCTACACTCTTTCCCTACACGACGCCCTTCCGATCTCATCCCGGTATCCATCGCCCGCCATGGGATGTATGGCGGAATCTACGGCGAAACGGGCTATTTCCTCAACAGCCTGGATTTTATTTCCGTAGGCGGAACCCCGACCGACGCTCAGTCAGCATTCGAGGTAGGAGTGACGCTGGGGTTCTACGACACCCGACCCAAGATCTGGTTCATCCGGATACCCCGGATCAGCGTGGGGTACCGGTTCCGAGGTGACATATCCGGCATCAGAATCCGTATCGGCGGCGACTGGGCGACGAAAGTGTTTCACCCATGAGCCTACAGTTTGCAGCTAGTGGCTGGTAGCTAGTGGCTGGTGGCCGCCTGACATCGGTCGCCATTTGCTCCATACTCCGTGCCACCAGCCACCAGCTACACAGACGAAAGCCCAGAAACCGCTACGAGGTCCATGCCCCCCGCACCAGCTCCCGAGCTTCCGCTCCCTCTCCTACGACCTACGCCCTACGTCCTACGCCCTCTCTATGTAAAAATGATGTGCCCACCCGCAGCCATGGCATAGAAGTCACCCACGGTGATGATGTCGTCCACCTGGGGGGTGAAATCGTCCTTGGTCAGGCCGAACATGTCCACCGTGGCCTTGCAGGCGAACAGCTTCCCGCCCGAATCGCTTATGAGTTCCAGAAACTCCGGCACCGGTGGAATGTCGAGCCCCTCGATCTTCTTCTTCATCTGGCCCGTGGCCAGTCCGCTCATGCCGGGGAAAGCCGCCCAGCCAAGTAGGGATGTGCATCGCCGGGTTGCCGACCGTGGCCACTTTCAGGTGGTCGGACCCCCGGCTCGGGCGTGCAAGTAATATGACTATATGGGAATGTAGTAATGGTGAGGATTTTACCAAGCTGACTTCATAAACTCGAGCCTGGTGTTTAGCACCGCGACCATACATTCTATGAGCCAGTTTCCTGGCTCGGGTACCCCTCGCTCCCTCACTACCTACTCTCCAACAGTATGACACCAATGGCTTTACAGAGAGCGCCCCTGATCATCGCTGGTTTCGTCGCGGCTGGGGCCACGGTCGGCTGTGGTGGCGATGCCTCCCGGGTGGCCGACGACTTCGACCCGGGCCCCACACCGTTCGAGTTCATCGCCGGCGAGACCATGTACACCGGCAGTTGCGCCACGTGCCACGGGACGAACGGGACCGGCACCACCACTGGCCCGCCTCTGGTCCACAAGATCTATGAGCCCAGCCACCACGCCGACGCTGCTTTCCACCGCTCGGTCCAGCTTGGCGTGGTGGCCCACCACTGGCAATTCGGTCCCATGGCACCGGTCGAGGGACTGCCGCCGGAGCAGGTGGACCGGATCATCGCCTACGTCCGCTGGCTGCAGCGCCAGGCAGGCATCTCCTGACCGTGCATTCACCAAGATGGTATCGCCCAAGACTGCTCGCGATCGCCGCCACGCTCGCCGCGTGCGCGGGTTCTTCTGAACAGGACACCGCGGTGGCTCTAGCCGAACGAAGCGTCGACGACATCCCGCAGCTCACCACCTTCTCTTACGCATGCGATGATGGCACGGCGGTGGTCGCTCACCATCGGGACGAGGGCGATGTGTACCTGTTCCTCCCGGGGAATTCGGTTCGCCTACCGCAGGTCCCCTCGGCATCGGGCGCCCGATACAGTGACGGCACCATCAGCTATTGGAGTAAGGGCCGGGTAGCTACCATCGAACACGCCAATGGTTCGGCGACGCGGTGCGAGGAACAGCGGCGCCTTTCCATTATGGAGGACGCCAAGTTGCGCGGCGCCGACTATTGGGCCCGAGGCAACGAGCCCGGCTGGACGCTTGAGATCGCCTGGGATTCCATTCGGTTCGTCACCGGCTACGCTACCGAGCACTATCGCTTCGCCACCCCAGTGCCGGCGGTGGGCACCAGTGAGAAGCGCGCCACCTACCGGGCATCGGCCGACGACCACACGCTGACCGTGACCATTAGCTACGTTAGGTGCAGTGATTCCATGAGCGACGAGGAGTTCGAGGGCACCGTCGAACTCCAATTCGACGACATCCTTCTCCGAGGCTGCGGCCGGGCGCTACACTAGGGCCGGAGAGTGCGCAGGTCGCAGTGCGCAGGGGTGGCACGGACGGTCCATCCACCGTCCATTATCCACCGTCCACCGCTTAACCACCGATCATCATTCCCGAGGGAGCGTACCCATGACCTCCGACCCGCACATCAGGATCACCTGCCTCCTCGGTACCAGTCGGCCCGGCTCGTACACGGGCAAGGCCCTCTCCATCGTGGTGGACGAAATCGGCAAGGACCCCGACGTCTCGGTAACCGTCATCGACCCGAGCGAATTGGAGTTGAGTTTCCCGGGGCGGGGGTCGGATGCCGGGGCGGCTCGCATGGTGGAGAGCGTCAAAGCCGCCACCGGCCTGGTGCTGGCCACGCCCGAGTACCACGGCAGCTTCAGCGCCATGATGAAGCTGATGATCGAAAACCTGGGCTTTCCCTCTGCCATGGCCGGCAAGCCGGTTGCCCTCCTTGGCGTGGCCGCCGGCAGGATCGGCGCCATCAAGTCACTAGAACAGCTCCGCGGCGTGTGTTCCCACGTTGGCGCCATCGTACTACCGGGCCCGGTGTCGGTCGCCAATGTACAGAGTGTGTTCGACGAAAACGGCCGTGTCAGCGACTCGGCCGTCGAGCAGCAGATCCGCGGCGTGGCCAAGGGTCTCAGGGACTATATCGGCCACGCTATCTGTCCCGCCTACAGTCTGGAGGCGTTGGTGCGCCAGGGAGCGGGGTGATTGCTGGTAAGACGGTGGACCGTGTGAAGGAATCGACGTCCGACATCTGGCATCTGACTCCTGCCTCTGCCTACTGATCACTGATTACCGGCCAGCGACCCTGCCCCCGTACTCCCGTCCGGCCTTCACGGCACGGTCACTTGCGGTTCTCACTCCCGCGCACCACTTTGGTTCCGGTCCAAATGCCGGAAGTGTCGAGCCTGCGCACAGCGTACCCGCACTGCGCACATTAATGGTCCATCCTGTAGCTCGAGGCCCCCATGGTAACCATCGCGTCGTTGTGGCTGGCCATCATTATCGCCAGCGTCATCGTGTTCATCGCCAGCGCCATCATCTGGACGGTACTGCCCCATCACAAATCCGACTATAAACCGCTGCCCGACGAGACCGCGGCGCGGAGGGCACTGCAACCCCAGGACCTACCGCCGGGGCAGTACAACATTCCCAACATCGCCTCGCCCGACGCGCTCAAGGACCCCGAGGTAGCCAAACTGTTCACCGACGGACCGGTGGGGTTCCTCACCGTGCTGCCCAAGGGTATCCCCAACATGGGCAAGAACATGGTGCAATCGCTGGTGTTCTACCTGTTGGTGAGCGGCACCATCGCCTACCTGGCGTCGCGGTCGCTGACGTCCGGCGCCGAGTATTGGGAAGTGTTCCGTTTCGTGGGTACGTTCGCCTGGGCGGCGTACGGCTTTGCCATCGTCCCGGACGCGATCTGGTTCGGCCGGCCGTGGCGTGCCGTGGGGAAACATCTGGTCGACGCCTTCGTGTACGCTACGCTGACGGCGGGAGCGTTTGCGGGGTTTTGGCCAGGATGAGGATCTAGGACGTAGGGCGTCGTTTGGTAGTATGTAGTACCCGGGGGATCGACAGCAGCCCCATCGCGAGGAACCCGACATAGCAACCTGCGCACTGCGACCTGCGTACTGCGTACTCAACCATCGGTCCACGACATGAAACGCTTTTTGTTCTCCCTCCTTCTCTGCCTGCTCCCGGCCACCGCTTCCGCCCAGACCGACTCCGCCCAGGTCGTGGCGGTCATCGAGCAGTTTCACGCAACGCTGGCCGGGAGCGACAGCGCCGGTGCCATGGCCCTGCTGGCGCCGGATGCCGTGATACTCGAGGGCGGTTGGGTGGAAACCCGTGAAGGCTACGCCGCCGGGCACCTGACGGCCGACATGGCTTTTCTCGCGGGGATGACGACCGAGGTTGTGTCCCGCACCGTCACCCTGGCGGGGGACGCGGCCTGGGTCAGCACCGTGAGCCACACCGACGGCGACTACAACGGCCGCGGTGTCAAGAGCCGGGGAGCGGAGCTGATGATACTCGGTCGATCGGAGGGCGGCTGGCGCATTCGGGCGATCCACTGGTCCTCGGGCAGGCGGTAGCGGCCGGGTGTCGGCCGTTCATGGGACGGCTCGCACAAGTGACATCGATCACCCCTCACAATCCATCACCCACGCCCGGCTCTCTCTTCCCGGATCGGATGGTGGGATGCCGATGGTGGTCCATCTACCGCCGATCATAGTAGCGAGATCGGCAGGGAACGCGGAGGAATTCCAATTCGCTGGCAACGATGGCTACTTTCCCGGTTTCCGGAACAAGAGATTAGGATCAACGTGTTCCCAAATCGGTGTCGAGTGAGCGGCGGCCGACTGAAAACGGCTGTGCTCGACGTCTTCATGCCAGACCTCTGACCGATTATGTAGTCATCCCCCTGTGCCTTCATATTGGTTTCACAATCCCTTCAACTCGACGAGTGATCATTACATGGCCGACAGGTGGGATACTTCGCTATTTACCACACTTCGTGGGGACAAATGATCTCAGCACCAGAAGCAATCGAGCGCCTCCGAGCGGGAAACCGACGCTTCGTATCGGACCATGGCCACCCCGACACGCTCATGGATCAGAAGCATCGAAGGGAATCGGCCGTTGGCCAGGAACCGTTTGCCGTCATACTCGGCTGTTCCGACTCCCGGGTGCCCATAGAGATCGTCTTTGATCAAGGCTTCGGTGACTTGTTCGTCATCCGTGTTGCCGGCAACATCGTGGCTTCTTCTCAAATAGGTAGCATCGAGTTTGCCGCGGAGCGGTTCGGAACACGGCTCGTCGTCGTGCTGGGCCACACCCAGTGCGGCGCTATTCAGGCAACCTTGGAAGAACTTCGGCGGCCGACCGAGAACCAATCGCGGAATCTGCGTTCGATCGTCGACCGCATTCGGCCATCGGTCGAGGGGCTGCTGGCATCGGAACTCGGCCACGACCTCGATGCTCTGGCGCAGCACGCCGTTCGAGCCAACGTCCGCATTTCTGCCAACCAACTGCGGCATGGATCGCACATCCTCGAGGAACACATCCAGGAAGATGGACTTGTCGTCGTGGGTGCCGAGTACTCACTGGAGACTGGGGTCGTTGATTTCTTTGACGGTGCGCCGTAGGTACACCCGAACGTCCGGTCCACCGGTTCCCGCGGGTGGCCAACTACGCCAACCGCCGGGCCGGTTTACTATCCATGAATGCCGGCACCTTCTGGTCGCGCAGGCAAACTGCCACTCGGCGCCCTGCGCCACCGCAACTTTCGGCTGTTCTCCATCGGACAGTTCATTTCGTTGTCGGGGACCTGGATGCAGCAGGTCGCCGTCGCCTGGATGGTACTGCAGCTGACCGACTCGGCCTTCTCCGTAGGACTGGTGACGACGCTGGGTGGCTTGCCCATGGCCATGTTCACCCTGTACGCCGGCGTCCTGGCTGACCGGATCGACAAACGCCGCTTCTTACTACTCATCCAAAGCCTCATGCTGGTGGTGGCGGCCACACTGGCGGCCCTGACATTGGCCGACGCGATTACCCTGACGTGGATCATGGTGCTAGATCGGAAGAGCGTCGTGTAGGGAAAGAGTGTAGATCTCGGTGGTCGCCGTATCATTAAAAAAAAAAAAGAAATAGACGCAGAAATTGTATAAGTC
>CAJVYZ010000209.1 GCA_913009915.1 uncultured Gemmatimonadota bacterium
AGGGGTTGAATCTGGGGCAAAACCGTTGGTACGGCCGAGTTGGCGCTCCCACGATTTTGCAACTGGGCGGCTGGGTGCCAGGGCGCCGGACTACTCTCGAGCTGTTGCCATCACTATGGCTCTTTGGGCCCAACAGCGACTTCGTCGGCACCCGCTTGGAAACCGATCCCATGTTCCAGTTGGAGGGGCACCTTACCAGGGACCTCACCGAGGGATTGTGGGTCGCGCTTGACGGGACCTGGGTCACCGGCGGGCGATCGACCATCGATGGCGTCGAGGGAGAGGCGCTCAACAACCTGGGGGTCGGCGCCACATTGGGATTCCACCTCAGTGAAAACCTGCAATTGACGACCGGCTATATGGCCACCGTGAACGATGGGGATCCGAACGACCTCCGTCTGGATGGATTCAAGATCTCGATGGTGTACGGGTGGCATCCACTGATCGAAGGGATCAAGCGACTGGGAGAATGATCTTGAATTCCGACAAACGCTATTTCCGATACGCACCATGCCTCACTGATGGAGGAACCTGATATGACCATCCCCACGATTAGAATTGGCGCCGGGGCGTGGAGCGCTCTCCTGGCGCTGGCCGTAGTCGGCCCGGTGGCACTGCAGTCCCAAGAGACACAACCCATACCGCCGAGCACGAATCCGACCAACCGGGTGCTCTACCCCAGTGAAGGCCAGGACGAGCAACAGCAGATGACCGACCAGTTGGAGTGTTACCGCTGGGCCACTCAACAAACGAACTGGGACCCCTTCGTTGCCCACGACCAGCTGGTGCAACAAGGCTATGCCGCCCAGCAGACCGCGGCGCAGGCACAAGGTGGCTTGGTCAAAGGTGCCGCCGGCGGAGCACTGGCAGGGGTAGCCGTTGGGGCAATTGCAGGCGATGCCGGCAAAGGAGCCGCCATCGGTGCCGTCGCCGGCGGGCTGGTTGGGGGGGCCAGATCACGGAGAGCACAAAAGCAGGCCGAAGCGCAGGCACAAGCAGCGACCGATGCGTTCAACAACCAACTGCAGACCTGGGATCGAAACTACGGTGCCTGTATGCAAGGGCGCGGGTATGTAGTGACCTAGGTCCTCTCAGGGTTATCCGCCAAGTAAACAAAATTGTACGCCAATGAACCGGAGATATGATGTTCAACAACAATGCTCGGGCACAGGTAGCGCTACTCCTGACGCCCCTTCTCCTGACGGCGGGCAGGTTCGCTGAAACGATCGAATACGTATGTGCCCCCGCAAGGGCCATCGAATGCGATTCCAATCTCGAGTGCGCCGCCCCGATACCGTTAGTCGCTCCCCCGACTTTCTTCCACGTAGATCTGGACGAGCGCATCATTACACTCCTCGGGCCCGCCGAGCGAAGAGGAGAGGTTACTCAAATCGATCGGCTCGAGCGCGGCGACGATCAGGTTCTCATAGGCGGCTTGGAAGCTGGCAAGGCGTGGTCGATGGCGATCTCGGAGGATGACGGGCAGTATACCCTGACCATAAACCTCGGAGACTCGGGCTGGATCGTCTATGGCCAGTGCATCGCGGCAGACCTGTTGTCCCCTTAGTCGCCCTTTCGCTTACAGACAGCCGTGGACCTTGGCCTGAACCTGTTCGCCGGCCTGGCGGTGGAGACACCCGCAGGACCCTTCTGACTGTTCGTGGAGCCTCGTTTCACTCTCCACGACGGCAGCGACCCGTTCTACATCACGCTCGGCGCCTCCATCGCGCTAGGGTCCTAGCAAAGAGAACACATCGACTCCTTCTCTTCATGACGCGGAGCTTCAACCCATCACTGCATGCCCCACACGCCGCGTCGCCCCTGTCGCTACCTTCCGCCCGCCTTGCGGCGAATCACCCGCACGCTGGTCGTAGCTGGTCTCTTCCTGCCGGCCTCTCTGGTGGCCCAGAAGGTCGACTCACTGGTGATGGTCAACAACGACGTCATCACCGGGGAGATCAGTGAACTCACTCGCGGCAAGCTGTCCTACAAGACCGGTAACATGGGGACCCTGTCCATCAAGTGGGACAAGGTGAAACGCCTGAAGACGCCGCACTATTACGAGATCGAGGTGTCGTCTGGCTCGAAATATTTCGGTTCACTGGCGTGGCCGGCCAAGGATTATCTGATCGTCGTAGTGCTGACATCGGCCGACACGCTGGAAATGCGTGATGTGGTGTCGATCAGCCGCATCAGGGAAGGTTTCTTGCAGCGCACCAGCGGCTACGTCGACTTGGGCTTCAACCTGACTCGCGCCAACAACCAGAAAGAGTGGTCGCTCGGCACCCAGGTTCGTGGCCGAACCCCAAAGTGGGCGGTATCGCTGACGGGGGACTCCTATTTCCGCTTCCAGGACGACACCGCCAGCAATACCAGCCGCAACAGTGTGCTGGGGCGAGCCGACCGGTTGTTCGAGAACAAATGGTCCACCGGCCTGACGTTGTCGCTGGAGCAGAACGAAGAACTGAACCTGGACCTCCGGCGGATTACCGGCTTGGGGGTCGGCTATTCCATTACCCGCGCCAACGATCACATCCTGCGGTTGCTGACCTCGCTGTTGGCCACCAAGGAGCGATATAGCACGTCTTCTGAGGGCACCACCAATCTGGAAATTCTCTTTGGGGCGGAGTACCAGGCGTTCCGGCGTTGCTGGCCATACTTTGAACGCTGGCCAAGAGTAATGGAGTACTTCTCTGGCCCGCCGTAGCACTGCATGGACTGATTGGTGCGACGATGTTTTGGGTCATAGTAGCCCGATCGCGGAAAGATGCCGATAAGTGACGGGGAAGTTGTTTAGGAACCGTTCATGCTCACCCGGCGGCTGAGTTTGGACACCTCCCACCGGAATGAGACGGGAGACCGTTAGACTCTCACATTCCTCTTTTTCGAAGCCCCCCTCTAGTTTTTGATGATGGACTGGATACTAGAGTGCCCCCAATGCCAAGCGACAGCCCAGCCCGAGGGCCTGCCGACAGTTTGCCCCGAGGGCCATCCGTGGCTCGTCAGATACCCCGACAGACAGCACGGCATCGTGAGCCGCGCCAGGGTGCGCCGCCGACAGGGCATGTGGCGTTTCAGGGAATTCCTCCCCATCACCAGCAAGGAAAATCCCATCACCCTGGGTGAGGGCGATACCCCCTTGTTGCGAACGGTCACTCTCGGACGGGAAATCGGCCACAAGAACCTGTGGATCAAAGACGAGGCGACCAACCCCACCGGCTCTTTCAAGGCTCGTGGGATGAGCGCCGCCGTGACCCGGGCGGTGCTCCACGGCGTCACCGATTTCGTCCTCCCGACCGCGGGGAACGCCGGAGTGGCCGCCTCGGCCTACGGGCGCCGGGCCGGGGCAGGGGTCAAGGTTTTTGCCCCAAAAACCACACCGGCCACCATCCTGTCCCAGATAGAAACGTTTGGTGGCGATCTTGTCCTCCTCGAAGGACACATCGGCGATTGCGGACGCGAGGCCCGCGCCTGGGCCAAGAGCGCAAGTGCTTACGACATATTGACTTTGAAGGAGCCATACCGGATCGAAGGCAAGAAGACCATGGGTCTCGAACTTGCCCTTCAACTGGATTGGAAGCTGCCGCGGGCCGTCATCTATCCAACCGGCGGCGGTACCGGCCTGATCGGGATGTGGAAGGCGTTCCACGAGCTGCTCGAGGCCGGGTGGATCGAACCCCCACTGCCCAGGATGTTCACCGTGCAGGCCGAGGGTTGTGCTCCAGTGGTCAGGGCGTTCGAGGAGAACGCCATCACCTGTGAACCGTGGGCCGATCCCACGACCATCGCCGCCGGCCTCCGTGTTCCGGCGCCGCTGGGTGGGCCGCTCATCTTGACGGCGCTCAGGGAGAGCGGTGGCGGGGCGGTGGCTGTGAGTGACGAGGTCATCGCCCAAACCTCCTTGCTGGCCACCCGGTCCGAGGGGATCGATTTCTCGCCCGAGGGCGGGGCCGGGGTGGCGGCGGTCAGGCTACTGGTTGAGCGGGGCATCCTGGCCCCTGGGGACCAAACGGTGGTGTTCAACACCGGGGCGGGGTGGCTGTACCGGTAGCGGGAGGGCGAATTGCCTGAAGGTGGGAAGCAGGTGATATTTAGTAGTCTATGCCTGAAACGCGGTTGGCCTTGATCGATCCGGCGGCGGGGATCGCCGGAGACATGCTGCTGGGAGCCTTGCTGGATGTAGGGGCGCCACCGGAGTGGCTGCAGGGGCTGCCCACTCGGCTCGGTATACCTGAAGTCGAAATCGACATCAGCCGGGTGGACCGAAATGGGATCGCCGGCACCAAGGTCACCGTCCGGCTGCCAGGGGGGCACAGCGAGCTGCCCAGTGAGCCGCATCAGGCAGATTCGGCAGCCGGGCTTCACCCCGACCACGGGCACTCGCACGGCGAGCACCGGAAGGTGTCGCAGTTGATCGGGATGGTGCAGGGGGCTGATCTTTCGCCGTGGGTACGGGAGCGGGCCACGAGGGCCCTCGAGCTGATCGGCGAGGCCGAGGGTAGGGTGCATGGCCAGCCGGCGGCGGAGGTCACCCTCCACGAAGTTGGCGCCTTGGACGTACTGGTGGATGTGGTGGGTGGCGTGGAAGGCTTCGAGCAACTCGGCATCAGCCGAATTCACAGCTTGCCGGTTGCCTTGGGTAGCGGCTGGGTGCGGAGCGCCCACGGGACGATCCCGGTGCCGGCTCCCGCTACCGGGTTGCTCATCGAAGGCCTGGAGATCGGCGATGACGGCCCGGTGGTGGGTGAGGCCACCACGCCAACCGGGGCAGCGCTCCTCAGGGTCTTGACCAGTGGGCCGCCGCCGGTGGAGTGGAGGGCTGTGCGGAGTGGCTGGGGCGCCGGCACGAGAAATCCGGCCGGATACGCCAACGCGCTCCGTCTGTTTCTGGCCCAGGCCGCGGTCGAGGCGGAAACGGTGGTCACCCTCGCCAGCGACCTCGACGACCTGAGCCCGGAATACGTCGAGCCGCTGCGCCAGGGCCTGTTCGACGCCGGGGCGCTCGACGTTCAGGTGTGGGGGACGGCCATGAAAAAAGGCCGTCCGGGTTTCAGGATCGAAGCCCTGACGGCGCCGGATCGGGCCGACGCGGTGACGGATGCGTTTTTTCGCCACAGTCCCACAGCGGGAGTCCGCTCGTGGCGGGCGAAACGAGTGACGCTCCCCCGCCGTCAGGTCGTTGTCGGCACGACTGATGGGAGCGGGGGGACGGCTCGCGTCAAGTTGGTTGAGGGCCCCGGTGGAGTGCGGGCAAAACCTGAATACGATGACGTAGTTGCTCTGGCCAAGGCCGAACAGAAACCGGCTTACGAAGTAGCGGCCGACCTGCGTCACCAGGCATTGCGCCTCGAACCCGCGGACCGGGAACGACGGCCGAACGTTACCAACAAGGAGTCATGACATGCGGATGGTAATTCCCGCGTTGCTCGGTATAACCCTCGCCGCCGTTCCGGCACTGGCGCAAGAGCCGGTGTACAACGACCGGGTGGCCAAGGCCCTGCCGTCGAGTTGGGCGGAGCCCGATTGCTCTATCAAGGCGGGAAACTTCCTCGTGGGGAGCGGCTCGACGTATCTCAATTCCGCCACCTTGACCTCGGTGCCCGGGAACAAGAAACGGATGTACGGCGACGCTGTGAGATCGGAAGAGCGTCGTGTAGGGAAAGAGTGTAGATCTCGGTGGTCGCCGTATCATTAAAAAAAAAACAAAAGATAAAAAAACGAAAGAAAATGGAATGCAGGTAGGCACATGTAGACCGCACACTGGCTCGC
>CAJVYZ010000210.1 GCA_913009915.1 uncultured Gemmatimonadota bacterium
GGGTAGCGCTGTTAAGCTCTTCGGTGAGTGTGATATGATCTATTTGTATATTTTTTTTTTTCAAGCAGAAGACGGCATACGAGATATATCAGTGTGACTGGAGTTCAGACGTGTGCTCTTCCGATCTGTCAGCTACATCCGCACCGATGAGCAACTGCGCCAGTTGTTTCGCCAGATCGAGGGGGAAACCCTCCTGGCGCTCGATACCGAGGCTGCCAGCTTCCATCGGTATGAAGATCGGGTCTACCTGATCCAGCTCTCATCCCGAAGCGCCACGGCGGTGATCGACCCGCTCAGCGTGACCGACCTCTCCCCGGTAGGAAAGGCACTCGCCGACCCCGGGATCGAGGTGGTATTTCACGATGCCGATTACGATCTCAGGATCCTCGACCGCGACTTCGGGTTCCGCGCCCGCTCGGTGTTCGACACCCGGATCGCAGCGCAACTTCTCCAGGAGCCGGGAGTGGGGCTCGCCGCACTCCTGCAGAAGTACCTGAACGTCCACCTGGATAAGAAATTCCAGCGGGCTGACTGGTCGGCACGCCCGCTGTCGCAGTCGATGCTGGCGTACGCCGCCACCGATACCCATCACCTCACGGAGTTACGGGACATTCTCAGGGACCGGCTGCAGGCAAGCGGACGGCTGGCCTGGGCGGAGGAGGAGTTCCGGCTGTTGGAAGGCGTGCGCTGGACCCCACGAGAGAACAGCGACATCGACTTACTCCGGATCAAGGGCGCTTGCGCCCTGCCACCGAGGTCGCCGGCGATTCTCCAGGATCTATACCGTTGGCGCGACACCACAGCTCGCACACGGGACAAGGCTGCCTTCCGCATCCTCAACAACCAACCACTCCTGGAATTGGCCAAGACTCCGCCGAAGGACGGGCCGGCGCTGGCCAGGGTCCCCGGGGTCGGCCCCGAGACGGCCCGCCGGGCCGGCAAGGCCATCCTGGCGGCCATCGAGCTCGGCCAGAAGGTCAGCGAGGACCGCCTCCCCAAGACCAAGCGGACGCCCAAGCCCAAGGCCGACCCCGGTTTCGTCCAGCGACTGGAGCGGCTCAAGGTGGCTCGCAACGCCGTTGCCCGGCGTCTCGACCTCGATCCCGGGGTCGTCTGCCCTAACGGGACCCTGGAGATCATCGCCGGTGGGGCACCGCAGACGTTGGATGAGCTGCGGCAGCTCGAATCGGTTCGGGAGTGGCAGGTGGTTGAGTTTGGGGGAGATTTGCTTGAAGCGGTCGCACAATCTGGCAAATAGAAATTGGCAATTGGAGGTTGGCTCCCCCCAACTACCAATTTCCGGTTACATCCCCAGAAACGCCCTTACCCTGGGGTCAATGCGCTCCGGCGTCCAGTAAGGCTCCCACACGATCTCCACCTCGACCGAATTGACGCCTTCCAGATCATTGGCTGTGTCGTGCACGTCCTTGGTGATCTCTGGTCCAACCGGACAACCTGGGGAGGTCAGGGTCATCTGCACCAGCACGTTGCCCTCGTCCGAAATGGTGATCTCGTACACCAATCCCAGATCGATGATATTGAGATTGAGTTCGGGATCCCGGACGCCGCGCAGCGCTTTTCGAATGGTATCAGCGGTTTGCATTTATCCGGCTCCGGGGCGGGTGTGTTCAGGTCTGTCCCATGCGACACCGATCGGATCCGCAACCGAGCCGGTGTCGTCGCTTGGCAATGGCGGAATATACTCGATCGGCCGCGTACGGTACTCCGGGCACGGCGAATACCCCTCGCAGCCAACGCCAGCGCGGGAGGTGCCGCAGAATTTCCGGCGCACTCCGAGCCCCCAGCAGAATCTCCCCATCGGCGGTCACTAAATGCATGGCCCGATCGAGATCGGCGTCGCTGATGGGCGGCAATTCCTCGATCTGCCGGCGTTGGGCCGTGGGGATGCATCTGATGGCGCCGGCGTGGTCGATACGCTCTAGCCGGGAGACCCAGGTGCGGCAGAACGCGCAGTCTCCGTCGTACAGCAGGATTGGCCCGGCTAGCACGCGGGAACGATGGTGGGCCGGCACGCCCCCGGGACGGCCCGCACGACGGCCTCCGACAACTCGGCCCGCACCCGGCGGAGGGCACTGATGGAATGCGAAACCTTGGGGGCGTAGCTCCGGTTGGTCAGGAACACCAGAAACAGGTCGCGGTCGGGGTCGATCCACAACTCGGTCCCGGTCCACCCGGTGTGGCCGTAGGCACTACTACTCAGCAGGTCGCCGAACACCGACGGCGGCGGATACTCCGGGTCTCTGGTGTCCCACCCGAGAAGCCGACTACCGCTGGACGGGGTGCGCGAGAGAAATGCCTCCATGGTAGCGGCTTCAACCACCGGCCCGGAGGCTCCATAGCCCCGTTTCAGCCACCACTTGGCGTAACGCGCCAGGTCGGCCCCTGTCGAAAACACCCCGGCGTGCCCGGCCACACCGCCGAAGATGACGGCGTTCTGATCGTTGACCACGCCGCCGACAGGATGCCCGCGCCATCGTCCGGTGGGCGCCGCAAGTTCCCGCTGCGCCCGGGGAAGTACATAGCGCGTGTGGTCCATGCTGACGGGCTGAAACACCGCGCGCAGGGCGAACCGATCGAGCGGCTCCCCCGCAACCTCCTCTACCAGCAATCCCAGGAGCATGCCGTTGAGGTCGCTGTATACCACCCTGGTTCCCGGTGCGTGTCGCAACGGTTCCTGGTACAGGAGATCGATGGCCTGGCCGCGGTTTTCGGCCAGCTTGAAGAACTGGACATAGCTCCGCAAACCGCTGGTATGATTGAGGAGCATGCGCACCGTGATCTCGTCTTTTCGATCACCCAGAAACCTGGGGAGGTAACGCGCTACCGGTGCGTCGAGATCGATACGCCCTTCGTCGACCAGGACCATGATCGAGCTGGCGGTACTCACCACCTTGGTCAATGAGGCTATATCCCACAGCGTGCGGTCGGGATCCGGCACCGGCGAGTCGGCTTGCCAGGTGAAGCGTCCGTACCCCCGAGCCAACAGCACCTCATCAGCCCGGCCCACCACCACCACCGCTCCGGGGTAGATCCCCCGGCTGATACCTGAGCCGACGATGGCGTCGACATCGTCAAACGACTGCGCCCCGGCGCTGCCCCACCCGCCCAGCCCCGCGACGGCAGCGATGGCCACTACGATCCCCGCCCGGCGGTGGGGGAGAGACATCACTGCTCCTCGCCCTTCAGGGAACCGGGGGTCAGTTGATAGAGCAGCATGGCGGTGGCCCGGTCGCGCCGTGATATGGTGCCGGTTCTGGTGCTGGGATACATGACGTCGCCCGGGTCGGCCGAGTGCGGCAGGCCCACCGCGTGACCCAGTTCGTGGACCGCCACCGCGCGCAGTGCCTGGTCGGTAAACAGATGGCCGCGTGGATCCCGGATGGCCAGGGTGATCACCGCACTGCGGATGTGGCCCAACCGATCCCACAGGAGGTCCGTCTGCCCGGCCCGCTCGGTGGGAGTGAAGCTGGTCCGCCAGCGGATCACCACGTCGGCCCCGGCGGTATCCGCCTGGAAGCGGAAGCGGAAGCCCAGTCCTTCCTGATCCCAACTGGCACCGGCGTCGCGCACCAGGGCCTGGAACCGAGGGAGGTAATCGGGCGATCCTCCGGCCACCATGGCCACGGTGAAGGGTCGGCTGCCACGATCCGGCCAGCGCCGGATCAACGAATCGGTGCCGGGAAGAAGCGAGTCGAGGTATGTTTGACCCGCCGATGAGCGGATACGCGCCACTTGCGCCCGGCGCGCCCGGGGGTCGAGTTCCGTTACCGACGGAGCGTGCTCCAGCAACCCGGCACCAACGTCTCCGGCGAGGGTATCGACCGTGCCGACGGCGCCGGTGTCCCCGTGGTGACGCAGCTTGTCGGCCAGAACGAGTACCACCGCACCGCTGAGGACCAGAACGAGCACGTTGCGCACATTCATGCCGCAATATCACCCGGGGTTGGGCGCTGGGGCCAGCGGGAGGTCCCCCTGGGTGCCCGCGCCCATCGAATTCGCCTAGGAACGCAATGCCGGTAGGCAACGTCGATTCCACGCTCATGCGCGCCTTCGCCAACGCGGTGGTCAAGGCACGGTGGTTGATCGTGGTGGTTTGGGTGGTGGTCGGGGCCGGCGCCATCTGGCAGGCGCGCAACGTCCTCGATGTGCTGGCCCTCCGGGGCGACAGCGATCGCTCCACCGAAGCACTCATGGCTGACCGGATGCTGCTGCAGCGATTTGCCCGGCCGGTGGGCGAATTCTTCGCCGTCACTGTCGAGGGTCCGGCACCGTTCCACACGCCGCGGCCACGGGCCGTCCTCGACAGTTTGATAGCAGACATGGAGCGGGAGCCGTACGTCCAAGGGGTGGTCTCCTTTCCCGTAACCGGCGACTCGCTGTTCATCAGCGACGACGGGCGAACAACCTTCTTCGTAGTGGCAGTAAACGTGCCAGGTCAAGACGTTGGCGGCATCGTGCCGGACGCCCGGGCCAGGCTGGCCCGCACCATGGCCCGGGTACCCAACCGCAGCAGCTACCGGGTTCTGGTCACCGGCCGGGCACCGCTCGATCTGGATGTCCGGAACATCTCGGCGGAAGACAGCCGCAACGGTGAGATCCGGTTGCTGCCGGTAACCTTGGTCATCTTGTTGCTGGCCTTCGGCGCCCTGGTCGCCGCGATGCTGCCACTGCTGGTCGGCTTCCTCGCCATTTTCGTGGCCTTGGCGGTTGTTACGTACGTCGCCAGATGGACGCCGATGTCGATCTTCGTGCTCAACTTGACCACCATGGTCGGGCTGGGAGTGGGCATCGACTATTCGCTGCTCATCGTGACCCGCTTCCGCGAGGAACTCCGGCGCGGCCTGCGCCGCACCGAGGCGGCCAAGAAGACGATGATGACGGCGGGCTCCGCCGTCATCACCTCCGGGCTCACGGTGATGGTCGGATTCGCGGCGCTGCTCATCACGCCACTCACCGACACTCGCAGCGTGGGCATCGGCGGCCTCATCGTCGTCGCGGTGGCCATGCTCCTATCGGTCACCCTTCTCCCGGCGCTGCTCGCCATCCTGGGCAAGGAAATCAACCATCCCCGGTTCCTGGCCCGGCGGCTGGCGTGGTACCACTCGCCATTGATATGGGAACGTTGGGCCCGGACGTTGAGCCGGCATCCGTACCGTGCGTTGCTGCTAGGCGGATTGACGATCGCAATCCTCACGGCGCCGCTGTTCTTGATCAAGATCGGGCTGCCGTCGCGCAACTGGTGGCCCAGCGAGACGGAATCCGGCCAGGGGGTGGAGGTACTGACCCGGATGGGGGCCGGTGGGGTGATCATGCCGATCCGCGTCCTGGTCGAGGTCCCCGAAGGCGAGCGGGCGGTGGGCGCCGGCCGGCTGCGCGGCATCAAACGGCTGGTAGATACCCTCGAGGCCGACCCCCGGGTCAAGCAGGTACGCAGTATCGTCGACATTGCCCCCAACAGTTCGATCCTGGGTCTGTCGTTGCTCTACAGCGATCTCGAGCGCGCTCGCGAGCGAAACGGTGATTTCGTTGACGCCTACCTCAGCCGTGAAGCGCGTGTCACGTTGCTCGACGTCATCCCGTCCGACACCACGTCGCTCACTACCTCGATGGACCTGGTCCGTTCCATTCGCGCCATGGGTGACTCGGGAATCCGCGGACTGGCGGGATCCCAGTTCTTTGTCGGCGGCTACGTCGCCTCGGCGCTCGACTTTCAAGAAGAACTCCTGGCCCAGTTCCCCTT
>CAJVYZ010000211.1 GCA_913009915.1 uncultured Gemmatimonadota bacterium
ACGTGTTTTCTTTTTACAAGTGGACGACGGTATACGTAATAAATCAGTGTGACTGGAGTTCAGACGTGTGCTCTTCCGATCTAACTTCCGCGGATCGATGGTTTCGAGCGTGTCTCCCCGCCGAAGAATGGCACAGTCCATCCGCAGCCGACTGGGCATGACCCAGCCCGCGTCGAGGTGGACGTAAGTGGGAAGATTGGAGGTCGAAAAAAACCCTTCCGGCAGCACCCCGTCCTTGGCCAGCGGCACAAACGTGGCCAGTGGCGCGTCCACCAACGGCGGCGCGCCGAAATCAAGGGTGGTGTAGACGGTATCGGTTCCGGGCATGCAGCAAACTATGAGGGGCGTTGAGGGGACTCAAGGGCAGCGAGGGCAGACGACGGCGAGGGCAGCGAGGACAGCGGGAGCAGCGAGGGCAGCGGGAGCGGCACAAACTCTCGCTGAGACACCGTCCGCCTGACCGCCTGCCCACCCGTTACCGCCCTACCGCCTTACCGCCCTCAAAGAAGCGACACCGGATCCCTATCAATAATCACCCTCACCCGCTTGCCGCTGGGGAGCCGGTCTGCGGCGAACCGGACGACACGGCCGATCTCCGGGCCCGCTCCCTTCAGCAGAACGTGCCAGCGCCAGCGATCCTTGACCTTGGCCAACGGGGCCGGCGCCGGGCCGAGCACCGTGAGCGGGAGCTCGCGCGCCTCCACCAGCGCATGGCACCAGTTGGCCAACCGGTCCGCCTCTCGCGCTACGTCCTGTTCCACCACACCCGACACCAGGAAGTTTACCAGCGACACGTGGGGCGGGTAGAGCGGTGACCGCCGGATCTCCAGTTCCGCGGCGAGGAAACCGTCGGAGTCGTGTAATGCGGCGTGAGTCAGCGCGTAGTGTTCGGGGTTGTACGTCTGGACTACGACACGCCCACCCCGGGGGCCACGGCCGGCACGGCCGGCCACCTGGGCCACCAGCTGGAAGGTCCGCTCGGCGGCGCGAAAATCGGGGAGATACAGCGCGGTATCGGCATCGACCACGCCGACCAGGGTCACGTCGGGAAAATCGAGACCCTTGGCGATCATCTGGGTACCCAGGAGGATGTCGACCTCCTGACGCTGGACCTGCTCCAGAATTCGGTGATGGGACCACTTTGTGGTGGTGGTGTCGAGGTCCATGCGGGCGAGCCGCGCGTCGGGAAACCGATCGCTGAGAAAGTGCTCCAACTGCTGGGTCCCGATGCCGCGCATGCGTTGCAGGCCGCTGCCGCACTCACGGCAGGTGCCGGGGACCGCTTCGTTGTGGTCGCAATAGTGACACCGCAACCGCGGAGGCGTCCGATGAACCGTTAGCGAAATGCTGCACCGCTCACAGGTCACCACGTAACCGCATCCGGGACACTGGAGAAAGGCGGCGAACCCACGGCGGTTGAGCAACAGCAGCGCCTGCTCCCCGCGCGCGAGCACACGGATGACGGCATCGTCCAGCGTGGCGGACCAGGGGAACGGCCCGGCGTCCTTGGCGCGCCCGGCCGTGCGCAGATCGACCAACTCGACCGGCGGCAGCGGTTGACCGCCCACCCGCTCGGGCAGGCTGATCCGGCGGAGTCGCGCTCCCACCGCGGCGGCGCTCTCGATCGAAGGGGTGGCGCTGCCTAGCAGCAGGCGGGCTCCCTCGAGTTTGGCTCGAACCGCGGCGACCTCGCGGGCATGGTAACGCGGCGTCTCACCGTTCTTGTAACTCGCCTCGTGCTCTTCGTCGATGACGATGGTCCCCAAATCGGCCACCGGTGCGAACACCGCGGAACGGGCCCCCACGGCCACCCGTCGCTGTCCGCTCCTGAGGCTGTGCCAGGCATCGGCCCGCTCGCCGTCGGACAGTCCGCTGTGGAGCACCGCCACCTGGTCGCCGAACACGCCACGGACACGGCTCACGGTCTGGGGAGTGAGCCCGATCTCGGGCACCAGAATGATGGCGCCCCGGCCAGTTTCCAGCTGGCGGCGAATGGCCTCCAGATAGACCAGCGTTTTGCCGCTGCCGGTCACCCCCACCAGGAGGGCGCCTTCCCCCACCGGGACGTGATCGAAGGCCTCGAGCGCAGCTACTTGATGGTCCGTAAGCTTGGTGGGTGGCGGGGACCCCGGATCGAGGGCAAACGGATCCCGTGGCGCTGCGGTGGTGTCGATGCGAGCGAGGCCCCGGCCCACGAGCCCCTTCACCACGGAGTCGCTGATGGTCAATTGGTCTCGCACGTGGGCCACGGGCGCCTGGCCACCGAGCTGTTCCAGCGTCTGGTATAGCTGCCGCTGCTTGGGACTGCGTCCGAACACCTGTTGCCGCTCCAGCAGCGTCAGCCGCTCGCCCGCCAGCACCAGAATCCGTTCGGTTGTTCCCGGTTGGGCGGTGGCCGGCGGCACGACCACCGTTACCACCGCACCGATCCGCACCAGCCGGTCGACCGCGCCCCAGACGGGCTGGCGGAAGTGCCTGGCCAAAGCGGTGACGCCGGCTTCCCCACCCTTCCGTCGCAGCAAATCCACCACTTGCCCGGCAAGCCCTCCGGCGGTTCCCCTGCGGCCCGCGAGTTTGACCACCACCTTGGACGATCCCCACATGCCGCCGGGAAGCATCGCCTTGACCGCAAGACCGATGGGCGCGCCGTAGTAGCCGGCCATCCACTTGGCGGTTTCCAGCAACGGACCGGACAGCACCGGTTCCGCGTCGGGTGCGCCGAGGATGTCCTTGGGGTCTACTGTCGCGGGGGGAGCTTCGTCGGTGGTGCTTACCACGAGGCCCACGAGTTCGCGCCGGCGCAGCGGGACGACGACTCGGGCCCCGGCGACGACCCGGTCGCCGAGGGATGTTGGAATCCGATAGGTGTAGGACTGGCCCAGCGGGAGCGGCAGAACGACGTCGGCGAACCGCGCCGTCATGCCCGGCTAACGCCGAGCCCCGGAGCGGACGGCAACTCGACCCGACCGTCGTCGATGGTGGCACCGCGGAACGGATCGCTGGCCAGGAGCGCGGCGCCATCGAGGTCGACGATATCGACCAGCGGTGTGAAGTGGGCCGCGGCGGTAATGGCGAGGGACGATTCCACCATACAGCCGACCATCACCATCATGTGGTGTGCCCGGGCGATGGCGATCATGCGCAGCGCCTCACGCAGGCCGCCACATTTGGCCAACTTGATGTTGATGCCGTCCACGGCGCCGACCAGCCGGGGAATGTCGTGCGAGGTGACACAACTCTCGTCGGCGATGATGGGAATGGTGGAGACGGCGGTGAGTTGGGCTAAGCCGTCGATGTCGTCCGGCGCCAACGGCTGCTCCAGCACGGTGATGTCGAACTCCTCGAGAACGGGGAGCATGGCCACGGCCTGCTTGACGGTCCAGGCGCAATTGGCGTCGACCCGGATCTCCTTGTCGGTGACACCGCGGATGGTCTCGAGTATTTCGCGGTCCCGGTCGCTGCCCAGTTTGACCTTCAGCACCGGATACTGTTCCGCCTCGGCCACCTTCTGCCGGATGCGCTCGACGGTATCCATGCCGATGGTATAGGTCGACAGGGGCGCTTCGGCCGGATTGAGTCCCCATACCTGGTACAGCGGTACGCCGAGCCGCTTGGCCATGAGGTCGTGCAGGGCCGACGACAACGCGGCGCGGGCCGAACCGTTCCGGCCCATGAGCTGGAGCCAGGTCCGCTCAGCCCCTTCGAGATCGAATGGATCGTCGGGGAGGGCGGTCCGATATGTTTCGAGCGCTGCCATCACCGTATCGGCCGTCTCGCCATAAAACTTGCTCGGCGCCGCCTCGCCCCAACCCTCCACACCGTCGTCGTCGATCAGCCGGACCCATACGGTGCGATACTCGCTCGAGCCGCCACGGGCGATGACGAAGGGATGTTTGGTGGTGAGGGTGAGGATTTCGGATTCTAGGCGCATGGGCGTAGGGCGTAGGGCGTAGGGCGTCGTGAGGCTAGGCTAGGGCGCCGATGTGAGCAAGGGCGCCTTCGGCGATACGGTCTGGAATGTAGCCTCCCTCCAGGAGGCCTACTATGGGCACGCCCGGGAGGGCGGCGCGAATTCTCTCGGTGACCTCGGCGTAGTCGGGGGCCTCCAAGGTGAAGCCTCCCAGTGGATCGCCGGCCATGGCGTCGAAACCGGCGCTGATGAGCACCATGTCGGGGGCCCAGTCGTCGATCGCCCGGCTAACGGCCTGCCACAGATCGTCCACGTAACGCTGGGCCGGGAGGCCCGGCGGGCGGGGGACGTTGAACACGTTGCCGACGCCGCGTTCTGATTCCGCCCCGGTACCGGGATACCACGGCCATTGGTGCAGCGACACGAACCGGATGGTCGGATCGCGTTCCACCAAGGCCTGGGTGCCGTTGCCGTGGTGTACGTCCCAATCGACGATCAGCACCTGAGCGGCGCCGCCCGCCTGGGCCCGGCGGGCCGCCACCACCACGTTGTTGACGAAGCAGAACCCCATGGCTTCCCGCTCGAGGGCGTGGTGCCCGGGCGGGCGCACCGCGGCAAAGGCATTGCCTCCGCCGAGGGCGTGGTCCACCGCCGCCGACACGGCGCCGACGGCGCCGAGGATGGCGGGCCAAGTCGATGCGCTCATGGCGGTGTCGGGGGTCAGGGCTCCACCACCATCGTGGCTAAGGGCCTCGAGCGTTGCCAGATAGTCGGCTGGGTGAACCGAGGTGATGGCAGTGATATCGCCCGGTTGGGCATCGTGAACGGGAATGCCCGCCTTATCGAGCGCCTGGAGCAACACCGTGAGACGGGCCGGACCCTCCGGATGGCCAGGTCCGGGGTCGTGGGTGGCACACGCGGGGTGGGTGTACACCGCCACGGTCATTGGCGGTCCCGGGTGAGGGTGCCCAGCTCCTTCACTTCGTTTTTCAGATCGAGTCGGGCGGCGTCGATATCCGCCAAACGTTTGAGGTAGCGGCGCCAGGAAAGGAGCAGCCCGGCGGCGACAATGGCCGACGCCGCTCCGCCGGCCGCCAGACCCATGCGGTCGGTCCACACGCCTGCCGAGACGAGCAGAACCGCGTCCAGCAACAGCACGCCCACCGCAACCACCAGGATGACGCGGGTTCGGGGAGCGCGGGGCATCTGCGTGGTACTCGCTAGCTGACTGGTTGGCGGCGCTTGGAGAGGATGATGAGTTGGACGTTGGGCACTACGCCGACGGCGGCCAGGGTCTGTGACTCGTCATCGATCAGGGCGCCGCGGAACTTCACTTCGTAGGCGTCGACGTCCCGAGCCGCGTGGGTGGCTGCCAGCGCCTGACGCTTGATGTCGCCAACGGTGGTGTCCGGTCCCGCCTCGAGCGAGAGGCCGTCCCAGGATTCGTACACCATTACCCGGAGGTGAATCGGCGAACTCATGCGGCGGACTCCTCGGGAGTCGGCAGGGTCGACAGAAACCGGTCGAGCGCCTGGTCGAACAGGAACGTGGACCCGCGAACCCGGGTAGCCCCGTCCGCGGGGAACGTGCTCACCACCACCTCTTCGCCCCCCTGCCCCCGGAGGACGAGGTAGTTGGGCCCCTCGACCTCGGGGAAGGCGGCCTGACTGGTGACCCGTTCGGAGAAGAACGCCTTGGCACGCGCCAGCACTTCGGCGGCGTTGAGGCTGGTGACGGTGTCGTAGACCATGGGTGACGGTTCCGGTAGCGGGGATCGGTGGAAGGGAATGGCGAGGCCAGCCTGCAATATAGGCTACCACGTGG
>CAJVYZ010000212.1 GCA_913009915.1 uncultured Gemmatimonadota bacterium
ATATGTAGGAACATGTTACGCTAACTACTCGGTAGTTGTATGTGTACGACTGCAGTTGGTCGGGTCGACCGACTGACCGCGTGTTCATGTAGCACTGGTTTCGTGTGCACATGCGTTTCGTACTTAATGTTTGATTTGCCGTCATTTATTCTTACATTTGTTTTTTTTTTAATGATACGGCGACCACCGAGATCTACACTCTTTCCCTACACGACGCTCTTCCGATCTGCCGGTACCTGGTAGTCCATGGCGCTCAGGGCCAACCGCTGAGCTATGGGACCGTCGACCTTCTCGGGTCGGGTGGCCGCGTCAGGGGTCATGTGGCTTCATCCTCTCAGGTCGAAACGGTGATCGGCGCGCCTCACCGCGAGCGCTATCGAGTATCCGTTGTCGGGCGCGATCCGTCGCTGTACTGTAGCGTGACTGACCAATACTATTCAATAGGACGGTCTCAGTGTAGCCCGTCCGCCGTAGTACGGACACTAATACGATCCTAAGATTTCTTAAGGGACAAGGACGACCCCATGCGACTCCGGCGGGTCCATCTCGAGGATAACGATCTGTGAAGCTGCTTCTGGTCGAAGACGATTCCCGGGTGGCTGCCTTCATCCGGCGAGGACTTCTGGAGGAAGGCCACGTCATCGACGTGGCGGATGAAGCCGAAGACGGCCTGTCGCTGGCCTATGTCGGTCAATACGATGTAATCGTGGTCGACGTGATGCTACCCGGGCGCAGCGGTTTCGAGATGACGTCTGATTTACGCCGCCGGGGCGATGCGACGCCCATCCTCATGCTCACGGCAAGAGACTCGCGGCAGGACGTGGTCCACGGCCTGGATGTGGGGGCAGACGACTATCTGACCAAACCGTTCGATTTTTCGGAGCTTCTCGCCCGAATCCGGGCCCTGGGACGGCGCAGTCCCCGGGTGGAGGAGAGCGTGCTCAGGTTCGCCGACATAGAGATGGACCGCGTTAGGCATGAAGCCCGTAGGGCGGGACAAAGCCTCGGGCTCACGCCCACCGAGTTCAAACTCCTCGAAGTGATGCTGCTCGAGCCGGGTCGGGTAGTGAGGCGTACCGAGATACTCGACCGAGTCTGGGGGATGAGCTTCGACCCGGGGACCAGTCTCATAGATGTCCACATGGCCCATCTACGGAAGAAGCTCGAGGTAGGGAACCGCTCTCGCGTGATTACCACCGTGAAGGCCGTCGGTTTTACCCTCAGGCACCCAGACCGGGCATGACGGCGAAAGCCTCATTCAGAAGTCGACTGGCGGTCCGCTTCGCCGTGATCGCCATGTTGTTGGCCATCTCCGGTTCAGGGATGACGTTCATGGCGCTCAGATACGTACTGAACCGGCGGTTGGACTCCGTGGTGAAACGGCTGGCGGCCATCGAGGCCTCAGCCACCACCGACTCCTCTGACGAGAGCGTCCACTTTCACGACGCCATCTTCCGGGCCCCCGGCGACAACCAGGACCTGCTGGCGCCATATGCCCAGGTATGGACACTCCGCGGGGCATCGGTGGCTCGCACCGCCAACCTGCGGGGAGGTGATCTCCCGTTGCCGACCGGCATCCGGGAACGAGTCTCCAGGCTGGTGAGGCCCGAGCTTTTCACCTTCACCATGCAACGGGAGGAATACCGATCATATCTGTACCCGCTGGGTCTCGTTGGGGAGCAGCACAGCGACCACCTGCTACAGGTGGCGGTCTCGACCGCCGAGACTCGCACCGTCCTGCTGAATGTTCTCGCCGTGCTGGGAGCACTGGTGGTAGTAGGAATGGTTGCCGGAGCCGCCGCGGGATGGTGGCTGGCCGGCTACGCGGTACGGCCGGTGGTAGAGATTACCCGTCAGGCGGAGGGGTTCGAAACCAAGCGAGTCCGGCATCGGATCTCGGCGCAATCGGACACGGTCGAACTCAGCAGGCTGGTGACGGTCCTCAACGGCATGCTGTCCCGCATCGACGATACCCTCGAGGGGCAGCGCCGCTTCCTGGCGGATGCCGGCCATTCGATCAACACTCCCTTGACGGTGTTGCGGGGCGACATCGATGTCGCTTTGCGCCGGCGCAGGCCGGCCGAGGAGTACGAGCGGGTGCTGGCGCAATCGCTTAGAGACCTGAAGGAAGTGTCCACCCTGGCGGACGACCTCATCACCCTGGCCAGAAGCGACGGCGGCGAGTTGCTGCCGGACCTGCAGCAGGCGTGGGTTGGTGAAGTGTTTGCCAGGGTAGCGCAGCGTTTCCGGTCCAGTGCAGACCGGGCGGGAACCGCCCTCGAGGTGAGATTGGACCAGGATGTGAAGGTCTACGCCGATCCAGGCCTGCTCGACCGCGCCCTCGGCAACCTGATCGACAACGCGATCAAGTACGGGCCCGATGGCCCAGCGATCGTCATGTCCGCATCGGATGATGCGGATGGGTGGGTGACCCTTCGAATCATCGACGGCGGGACAGGAATCGACGGGGAGCATCTCGAGAAACTGACCGATCGATTCTACCGGGGCGAACCCGGCCAGCGAAAGGCTCGGGGATCGGGGTTGGGCCTGTCCATCGCGGTGGCCATAGTCGAGAGTCACGGCGGAACGCTCCACATCCAGAGCACACCAGGCCACGGCACCTCCGTCACGCTGCGGCTCCCACGATTCGAAGGGGCCGATCGGGTCTGATGGCCGCCGGCGGTGGTCCAGGCTACCGATCTTCCGGCGGTAGACCTCAGTCGTGGGGGATTCCCCCCACCGAGCGCGCGAAAGCGCCTCTCGGTACCGGGCCGCGCCGGCCGGAGCATTCGCTGCAAACCCTACTCTCTGTTGACGATGGCCTGCCTGACCGAGATCGGCGCGGGTGTTGCAACCGGGGCCAATCGCGATCCTGAGACAGGATTCGTCAGGGAGACCATCAACCGGCAGGGGCGGCCATGACGCATTCATCGCTTGCCGGCGGGACATCGGGATCCGGGGAATCGGCGCCCGCCCGCCCGCGCTCAACGACGACTCCACTTCTCCATCACCGCGAGCTGGGCCGTAATGGGCCCCTCATCGCCTTCCTTCCCGGGGTCGGCGGTACCACGCGCTACTTCGAGTCGAGAGTGGCTCCCCTTGCGACGGAGTACCGGCTGCTGCTTGTCGACCCCCTTGGGTTCGGTCGCTCACCCAAGCCGTGGGTCCGCTATTCGGTGGATCGCCATGTGGCCGAACTCAGGCGGGTACTGGAGAGACGCGGACCGGTGACACTGGTCGGGCATTCGTTCGGCGCCATCCTCGCAGTCGCCTACGCGGCCCGCTTTCCCGATGCCGTAGAGGGTATGGTACTCATTGGCTTGCCACACTTTGGTGGTGAGGAGTCCGCCCTGCGGTATTTCGGGCAACGTCCGGGACCTGACCGCTGGTTCTTTACCCACATTGGCCTCGCGGCCCTAGCCTGCCTGGTAACCCGACGGCTGCTCGGGCGGGTGCTTCCACTCCTGCTCCCCGACTTGCCCCGTGAGGTGGCGGAGGATCTGGTGCAACACACTTGGCGGTCCTCGACATCGACGATGTGGGAGTGCGTCTATCGCCACGATGTAGCGCTTGACGCGGCCCGACTTCGGCCAGGACTGCCAGTGACACTTCTCCACGGGGCGCTTGACTTGACGGCACCCCTGTCCGGGGTGGAACGGCTGGTGGCCTCGCATCCTCGGTGGAGCCTCCAGGTCTTTCCCGAGGGCAACCACCACCTGTTTCTTCAGTCGGCCGAATCCTGCCTAGAGGCGCTCCGATTCGTGACCACCGCGAGCCGGGTCAAATGCCCCAGCTAGACCGTCATACGGCGCGTGGTTGGGGCTACGTGAACCCATGGCGGCCAAGATAACTTATTGACTGCAATAGAGTTGAAACTTCAGGGCCGGGGGTACGCAACCTGCCCTAGGCACGGTCACCAGCCCAGTTAACAGAGGTTCATCTGGGCGCTACCGGTTGGATGACAGGGGAGGCCAGGGATGCACATCGTAGATCCGGTTTGCGGGAAACACATCAACCGCAACAAAGCCCATATGGTGGTGACCTATGAGGGCAACGAGTACTACCTTTGCTGCCCATTGTGCCAAGCCACCTTCGAGAGGGAGCCCGAGAAGTTCTTGCGGCGTGTCCGGGGGGAACGTAAGGTCCGGATTCGACGATAGGACCCGTCGCAAATGCTGAGGTCGTCTACCCCGCCTCCTCAACTCTCGGACCTGTCATCCCATTGTAGCGGTATCAACTGACATTCGGAGGCAGATACATGCGCATCCCCCGCGCGAGGGGCACGCTAATAGTGTTTCTCGCAGTCGCCGGCCCGTTGGCGGCCCAAACACCAACGGTCCCCTTGGCCGAATCGGCAACAGTTGAAGCCGCCCGGTTCGGGTTGGCAGAGAGTTCGGTCGCGTCCCAAGGTGACACGCTGCGACTGGCGGATCTCGTCGACCAGGCCATGCGCGAGAATCCCAGGTTGCTGGCGGCGCGACTGCAGGTCGACGTTGCGCTCGAGCGGATACCTCAGGTTGGTGCTCTGCCCAATCCTCAGTTGGTCTTCGGCGTCAAGAACCGGCCCCTCGATGGTTTCGGAACCGACCCGCAGATGACCATGAACGTCATCGGGGCGGTGCAGCGTTTCCCGTGGCCGGGCATTCAGGGATTCAGTAAGGAGCGAGCCGAGTATCTGGCCGAGGCCGATCGTTTGGATGCCTCGGAGGTCGAACGGCAGCTGATCGCGCGACTGCGGGCGGTCTACTACCGGGCGGCCTACATCGATCGGGCAATCGTCATCATGGACAACACCCGCGCGTTGCTGCGGGGTTTTCTCGAAGTAGCCCAGACTCGCTACGCGGTTGGGGCAGGGGTACAGCAGGACGTACTCCAGGCCCAGGTGGCTGTGGCCCGAATGACGGAAGACATCACCGTTGCCGAACAGCACCGTCTGGCGCTGACGGCGCGCATCAACGCGCTGGTTGGGCGCTCCTGGGATATTGCGGTCGGCGCGTTGGAGTTGCCCGTGGTGCTGCCGATCCTGCCCACAACGGACTCGCTGACAAGGCAGGCGGTGGACCAACGCCCGTCATTGGCGGCGGCGCTACGGCGGGTGGAGGCGGCCGAGGCCGGCTATCGAGCCGCGCGGCGGACGCTGTATCCGGACATCACCTTCAAGGTGGAGTACGGCGAGCGTCCCCAGTACGTGGACTTTCTGACGCTCATGGTTGGGGTAGAGATCCCGCTCTGGGCGGGGAAACGCGAGCTGCCGCTACGGCGGGAAATGGATGCGGTCCGGCTGAGAGAAGAGGCGCGAGCCCGCGACCTGTACAACGAAACGGTAGCCCGGGTCCTGGAACTGCGGGCCGAGGCGGAACGCGCCCGCAAGCTGGCCGAACTGTATGCCGGAAGCATCGTCCCCCAGGCACGGGCGGCGGTGGAGTCCGCCCTGTCGGCCTATCGAGTTGGTGAAGTGGACTACATGACTTTGGTAGAGAGCGAATTAATTGTGAACCGATACGAGATACAGACGGTGAGTCTCCGTGCCGATTACCACCGGGCACTGGCGGAGCTGACGGCGCTCATCGGTGAAACCCCGGGAGGTATTCAGTGAAGATCCACCACCTCGTTGCTAGATCGGAAGAGCACACGTCTGAACTCCAGTCACACTGATATATCTCGTATGCCGTCTTCTGCTTG
>CAJVYZ010000213.1 GCA_913009915.1 uncultured Gemmatimonadota bacterium
GGAGTTCAGACGTGTGCTCTTCCGATCTTATTTTCTCGTCCGGCTGTATGGCTGGCCGGCCGCTAGGCGCCTGGTGTTCGGTGGTCCGGCGCCGGTGCGGACAAAGTGAGTCCCCTAGCCCGAATCCACCGGATCGGTTGAAACCGTGGGGCGTGACGCCCATATTAGGACTATGCGGATTACTACCTGGACGGAATACAGCCTGATCATCACGCTGCACTTGGCCCGCCGCAAGCGGATCGGTGATGGCGCCGTGCCTGCTCGTGAGCTGGCGGAGATCGAAGGACTTCCGGCGGACTATACCGAGCAGATCTTCCTTCGGCTGAGACGGGCGGGGCTGGTCCAGAGCGTCCGGGGAGCCAAGGGTGGTTACTTTCTCAATCGGCCTCCCGAGGAGATCTCGGTGCGCGATGTCATGGCCGCGTGCGAGCGCCAGACGTTCGAAGTCAATTGCGAGACGCATCCCGTCAACGACGATCGCTGCAGCCCCGCGGCGGCATGCAGCATCCGACCCATGTGGGCCGCGCTCCAGCAGCGGATCGACGACTTCCTGTCCAGTGTCACCCTCGCCGACCTCCTTAAACAAGAGGCCTCGGTCGAGGAGTTGGTCGCCATCAGCGACTCCGACTGAGTGGACGTGCAGTTCGAATTCAGTGCCCGGTCCCCGTGGCCGGGCTTTGTCATTTCTGAGAGGTGAATCGGTGAACACGGCGGCAACACACCGCGGTGAGGATGCCCCCCCCCCCCCGCCAGTCCGCAGCGGTAACGATGATTGGTCGCACGACGAGTGCGTAAGGTACGCCAGGCATTTCACCCTTCCCGAGGTTGGTGCCGAGGGTCAGGGGCGGCTTCGCTCGTCGAAAGTGCTGATAGTGGGCGCCGGTGGCCTGGGCTCCCCGGTGGCGCTCTACTTGGCGGCCGCTGGGGTCGGGACGCTGGGCCTGGTCGACTTCGACACGGTCGACTTGTCCAATCTGCAACGTCAAATCCTCCACGGGTCTGCCGCAGTCGGCACCTCCAAACTCGAGTCTGCCGCCGCCAGGATCGCCGACCTCAATCCCCATGTGGCCGTGCAGTGCTTTCCCGAGCGGCTGACGTCCGACAACGCCTTCGACATTCTCCGTTCGTTCGACATCGTGGTCGACGGCAGCGATAATTTCCCGACTCGCTACCTCATCAACGACGCCTGCGTGCTGCTGGGTAAACCATACGTGTACGGCGCCATCTTCCGGTTCGAAGGCCAGGCCTCGCTCTTCGCCGTCGATGGTGGTCCCTGCTACCGCTGCCTCTATGCCGAACCGCCCCCAGCGGACCTGGTGCCGACCTGCGCCGAGGGAGGGGTCCTCGGGGTACTCCCCGGTATCATCGGCAGCATCCAGGCTCTCGAGACGATCAAGTGGATCTTGAGGCTCGGTAACTCGCTGGTGGGTCGCCTCCTGCTGTTTGATGGCTTGGCCATGAAACTGCGGGAGCTGACGGTCCGGAAGGATCCCGCGTGTCCCGTGTGCGGGGACCATCCCACCGTGCGGGAACTGCTGGATTATGAGGCGTTTTGCGGTGTGGGAGCGGAGGCCGGCATCGGCCCGATGGAAGTGGCCGTGGCCACACTGGACAAGCAGTTGGGACAGGGGATGACGCTACAACTGGTCGACGTTCGCGAGCGCTACGAATGGGACATCTGCCGCCTGCCGGGAGCCCGGCACATCCCCCTCGGCCAACTCCACGCCCGCCTCGGCGAACTCGATTCGGGGCTCCCCATCATTGCCTACTGCCACACGGGCGTGCGGTCGCTGCGGGCGGCGCAAATACTGGTCGGCGCCGGCTATCGTTCACTGAGCCTAGCCGGTGGGGTGGAAGCCTGGGCCCGGGAAATCGACCCAACCATGGCGCGGTACTGATAGTTCCTGAGCCAAGTGGCTGGAAACAGGGAAGCCCCTCGGAAGGGTCCACTCCCGGGGGGCTTCATGCCGAAGGGGGGATTCGAACCCCCACGGGCGTTAAGCCCACTGCGCCCTGAACGCAGCGCGTCTACCAGTTCCACCACTTCGGCTCGGGCCCCAAGGTAAGGGGAGGAGGCCTACCCAGTCAAGCGGCCTGTTGCGTCACCAGAACTCCCTGTCTACATTGCAGTTACGAGTTTTGTGGTGACCAAGAAGACTGCTGCACCCGAGGCCGCCCGGGAGGCTATCGCCCGGAATCCCAAGGCGACCCACGACTACCATATTCTGGATTCGTGGGAGGCCGGCATCGTGTTGACGGGCACCGAGGTCAAAGCGCTGCGCCACGGGAAGGCGTCCATCAAGGAGGCCTATGCCCGCATTCGTGGCGGCGAGGTGTTTCTCGAGGGGATGAACATCACCCCGTACGAGCAGGGAAACCGCTACAACCACGATCCGGTCCGATCGCGGAAACTCCTGCTGCACCGGCGCGAGATCGAACGCCTCATCGGTGCCGTGGAGCAGAAGGGACTTACCTTGATCCCTCTGGACCTGTACTTCCGTCGCGGACGGGCCAAGGTCAGGCTGGCGCTGGGCCGGGGCAAGAAACAGTACGACAAGCGGGAAGACCTCAAGCGCAAGGGCGCCGAGCGGGATGTTGCCCGGGCGCTGAACTGGAAGGGCCGCCGGTGATGGCCATCATTCTTGCCGTGTTTTCGGCACTGGTCCTGCCGCCCCCCCCCCCGTCCCCGTCCCCGGCGGCGGTGACCATCGCCACGCCGCGAGGAGAGGTCCGGGTGTCCGTCGAACGGGACCACACCGGGGCGCCGATTGTCCCGGTCCGGCAGGTCTTCACCGCCCTCGGGGGAATGGTGAGTGAGACCGGTGACTGGGTCGAGGCGTCGGTGTCGGGACAGAGCTTCCGGTTCCTGGTTGGCACTCCCTATTATCGCGTCGGCGACCAGGTGCTGGTACTAGCCACACCGATGGTGCGCCGGCGAGACTCCCTGTTCGTCCCTTTGCAGTTCCTCACCGAGATTCTCCCCCAGCGTTTCGTTCAACGGTATCACTACGACGGGCGGCGAGCCCACTTCACCGAAATAGCTGGCACCGGATCGGTCCAGCACGCTGGCACACTGCCCAACGGACTGCTGCCGGGGCACATGGTCACCATCGATCCGGGCCATGGAGGCTCGGACCCCGGCAACCCCGGGAAATATTTTCCTAAGGGGGTTCAGGAGAAGCACGTCACCCTGCAGATCGGCCTGCTGGTGCGGAATGAGCTACAGGCCCGCGGTGTGGCCGTGCGCATGACTCGCACCTCTGATGTCAGGACGCCGCTACTGGAACGGGCGCCGATGTGTAGTGACGGCTGTGACTTATTCGTCAGTCTTCATGTGGATGCGCTGCCTTCCTCGCGGAGGGACTACAAGTCCGTCCGCGGGTTTCACACATTGATCATCGGGGAAGAAAATTCCGCAGATGCAACTCGGGTGGCACGCATGGAGAATGAGTCGCTCCGCTATGAAATCGAAGACGGCGCCGGTGCGGAGGACGATGCGCTGGCCTTCATTTTCAAGGACCTGTCACGCAACGAGTACCTCCTCGAGTCGGCTAATGCAGCGGAACTCATCCAGGCGCGCCTTGCCAAGATCCATAGTGGGGAGAACATCGGTGTCCGCCAGACAAACCGCCTGGCAGTGCTGAACACCGCCCAGCGACCAGCGATGCTGGTGGAGATGGGGTACGCCACCAATCGGCAGGATGCCCAGTTCATGCAATCACCCTCCGGGCAACGGAAGATCGCCGGTGCGCTGGCCGACGCGATCGTCCAGTATCTCATCGCGTACGACCACAAGGTCGGCGCGGGTGCGTTGAGCGGGGTGGGGAAGTGAAGCCGAAGCGGTGGCTGGTCGCCGGACTGCTGCTTCTGTCTACCGGGTGCGTGTACTACAACGGGATGTACAACGCCAATCGTCTGGCCAACAAGGCGGAGAAGGCCGAGCGTGAGGACCGGACCTTCGACGCGCGGAGCTACTGGGCCCAGGCGGAAGTCAAGGCCGACTCGGTCATCTCGCGCCACCCGACCAGCGGGTGGGTTGATGACGCCCTCCTGATCAAGAGCAAGGCGCTCATCGTCCGTGGGTCATGCCCCGAGGCCATCCCCTACCTCGAACAGGTTCTCTTCAGCAGCACCGACTCCGATCTCGTGGAACAGGCCAACCTCCTCCTGGGTGGCTGCTACGCCGAGTTGGACCAACCCGAAGCGGTGATTCGTTACCTCGAGGCCGTGTCTGCCGGCACCAATCCGGAGAGGAGCGCCGCGGCCAGAGCTCTCTATGGGTCGGCGCTCACCCGGTTGGGGAGATACCAGGAAGCCCTCGATGTCTTCTCAGATCTCGATGACCGGCAGTTGGACGGCGAGCGGGCCGTCGCTCTCGCCGGGTCCGGCCGGATCGGGGCGGCCGACGATCTGGCCGACTCCCTAATCGCCCGCCGCGACACCTTCGTCGTGTGGGACTCTGTTCTGGCGGCCGTTGCCAGGCATGACCTGCCCACCGCCACGGAACTGACCGACCAGCTGGTCGCTCAAGACAGCATCCTCCCGGAGACGAGGGCCAAGTACTACCTGGACGACGGCCGGCGTTGGGTGGCCGTAGACCCGGCCCGCGCCATCGAGCGCTTCAAATTGGCGACCGAGGACAGCACCGCCCGTCGCAATGGGGGAACCGCGCGGATAGAATGGGCTGTGATAGAGTTGAGCTGGGTGAAGACGAGCGAGGAGTTGGTGGTGGTCCTGTCCGTGCTCGAGCCGGCGACGCGAAGCGGTGGTGCCGATGCGTTGAGGGCCCGGCGCCTGATGGAAACCATCCAGCGGGTGCGGTCCACGGCCGATACCCTCACCAAGGAAAGCCCCAATGGGGACATCGAACAGTTCCTCCTGGCCGAGGCTGCCCGGGATTCCCTCGGTGCCCCCCAGTTGGCTCACTCGTTCTTTCGGCGCCTGACCCAAGACTGGCCGGAGTCGCCCTATGCACCAAAAGCTCTGTTGGCGATGGCCACGCTCGACGCGGCAAACGCTATCGTCTACCGGCAGTACCTGTTGTATGCCTATCCCGACAGCCCATACTTGAGTTACCTGGCGGGTGGCGACACCGACAGTCTTCGGGGGTTGGAGGATTCTCTCCAGGCTTATGCCTTCTCCAAGGTCGTCCGTCAGGTTCAGCCTGGACGCCGCGGACAGGGTCGGCTGCGCCGGGTACGTTCGGACGCCGATGATCTCCTCCTCGAAGACGAGCCTCCGGAATAAGGTGTCCTCAAGGCTCAGTCGAACACTCTTCGGCCGGAAGTTCCAGAACCCTGTGCTCCTTGCCGCGGGGACCGCAGGCTTTGGCAACGAGATCGCCGGCGTCACCGACGTGACCCGTCTCGGGGGACTGGTCACCAAGTCGATCTCTCTCCGTCCCCGCGCCGGCAACCGGTCCCCCCGGGTCGCTGAATTCCGTGGGGGGATGCTCAATTCGGTGGGGTTGGCCAATCCGGGGGTCGCTCGGGTCGCAGCAGATGACCTCCCCCGGCTACTGCGCCTGGCTCCCCCGGCCCAGGTTCTGGTGAGCATCATAGGCTTCCAGCTTGATGAGTACGCCGCCAGATCGGAAGAGCGTCGTGTAGGGAAAGAGTGTAGATCTCGGTGGTCGCCGTATCATTAAAAAAACACACCCCCCCCCCCACCCCCC
>CAJVYZ010000214.1 GCA_913009915.1 uncultured Gemmatimonadota bacterium
GGCACGATGTTCGACGGCGGGATCGGCTACGTCTCCCTCAACCCGGTCAGCGAAGCCTCGGCCCCGGAACTGCGCGATGAGATCCAGTCGTTGCGGGATCGTGGGATGCACTCTCTCGTCCTCGATCTACGCCGCAACCCTGGTGGATTGCTCGATCAGGGCGTGGCCGTCAGCGATCTGTTCCTCGACGAGGGCGAAGAAGTTGTTTCAACCCGCGGCCGGGCCCGTGGTTCCACCAGGCGGTTCACCACCAAACACCCTCAAGCGTGGCCCGAAATGCCGATCGTCGTGCTGGTCGACCGCTACAGCGCCAGTGCCGCGGAAATCATCGCCGGCGCCCTGCAGGACCACGACCGCGCTGTCATCGTCGGCGAAACCACGTTCGGAAAGGGGCTGGTGCAGACGCTGTATCGGCTCGGCAGCACCACGGCCCTCAAGCTGACCACGGCCAGGTGGTACACTCCGAGCGGTCGGACCATCCAGCGGACGCAGGCGGGGATCGGTGCCGATGGCGACATCGCCGCCGCCGAGGACCCCGCGACCGATTCGACCCTCCCGTTGTTCCATACGGCGGCTGGCCGCGAGGTGCGCGGCGGCGGTGGCATCATCCCCGACGTGGCCGTGGCCTCCGATACCTTGACGACTGCCGAGCAGCAGTTTGTCGGGACGATGGGTGAGGATTGGCCGAAGTATCGCGACGCCCTCACCTCCTATGCCCTGGAGCTGAAGGACGATGGCACCTTCACCGATGCAGACTTCGTCGTGTCGTCCGCCATGCGCGCCACGCTGTACCAAAAGCTGGTGGAGCGCGGTGGCACGGTGTCTCAGGCCGACTTCGAAGCCGCGGCAGCATTGGTCGGTGACCAGTTAGGATACGAGATCGCCCGCTACGTGTTCGGGCGGGATGTTGAGTTCCAGCGCCGGAATAGTGACGATTCCCAGATTCTGGCGGCTCTCGCGCTCCTCGAGCAGGCCAGGACGCCTGACGCGCTCTTGACTCTCGCCGGCAAACAGGCTGATTCAGGGTCGACGGGCGAAAACTGACCACCGCGGGTTCTTTTCAGGCCCTGACCGCCCGGCGCCACTCGTATCGCACGGGCGGCCGCCGGGCGTCGTGCTGACAGGCCATGGCTGCTGATCGCATCACCATCATCGGGTCGGGCAGGATGGGGCAGGGATTGGGACGAGCCCTGGCTGGAGCCGGCTATGGCGTTACTCTCGTCGGGCGGCGCCAGCGCACAGTTCCCTCCCAGTTGTTGCTGCACGTCGGAGATTGGCCGCCGGTAACCCGATCCTGCGACGTCCTCCTCCTGGCCACCCCCGACGATGTCGTCGAGGCGGTCGCCCGGCGCCTGACCGACGAGAACGGCGTCGGCTCAGACCAGGTCGTCCTGCATCTCTCCGGGTTGCTCGACCACAGAGCGCTCGACTCCTTGCGGCCGTCGGGGGCTGCCCTGGGATCCTTCCACCCACTCAAGAGCGTGGCTGAACCCGGCGGGGCCAAGGCCACGGACTTCGCCATGGCGGCGGTGGGCATCGAGGGCGATGACCGGGCGGTGGCCGCCGCGGAGACGATGGCCCGCCGGCTGGAAATGATCCCCATCAGGTTGCCGCCTGGGAGCAAACCGGCGTACCATGCCGCGGCCGTGCTGGTGTCGAACTACACGGTGGCTCTGGTGCACATGGCGGAACGGATCGTGCACGAAGCGGGGCTGAGGGACGAGCGCGGCATGTTCCAGCGCCTGCTCGAAGGTACCGTGGCCAATATGGCGTCGATGGCGCCCCACGAGGCCTTGACGGGCCCCATACGGAGGGGCGACGCCCACACGGTCGAGGCCCACCTGGCATCCCTCTCTCCCGGGGACCAGGCCGTCTACCGGGCTCTGGGCCTCGAGGCCCTCCGCATGGCCGAGGCGGACGGACTTTCTCCGGACGTGGCGGAGCGGCTACAGGCTGCGCTCACGACCGGCGACGGGTCGTCTCGATCCTGACGCCTGCTCCGGCGAAACTTTACGGCCCTGAGTCCCATAAGGACTTGAGGGACTTACACATACGATACGGATCCATAACCGATTCGGGTTGCTGATGAAACAGAGATGGACCATTACGGTGGCGGTGGCGCTGGGCGCCTTCGTCACCGGCGGGTGGTTTTCGATGGCGATGAGCAGCGCTGAAGCCGACCGGTTTCAGCAGGCGAGGTTGTTTGAACGTGTCCTCAACCTGGTGCGCGACTACTACGTCGACTCGCTGCCCGAGCCGGAGCTGTATCGTGACGCGGCCTACGGACTGGTTGCCAGCCTGAACGATCCTTACAGCACCCTCCTGCTGGAGGAGGACCTCGAACGAGCTGAAGAGCGGACCACGGGGGATTATGGCGGCATCGGCGCCAGGATCGACGTGCGGAACGGCTGGGTAACGGTGGTATCCACCATTCCGGATACGCCAGCCGAGCGAGCCGGGATCCGTACCGGCGACCGGATAGTGTCGGTCGAGGGTGAATCGACACGGGGTTGGTCGGTCGGTCGCGCGGTCAGCACCTTGCGGGGCGAGGTTGGGACGCGGGTTGCTGTCGGCATATCCCGGGTAGGACAAGAGGAGCCGTTCGATGTTTCCCTGCGCCGGTCGCGAGTGCACCAGCGGGCGGTGGCGGGCGGGGTCACGTTGGCGGATGGCGTGGGATATGTGTCGGTCGCTGCCGTCCGGGCGCGCTCGGCCAGTGAACTCGGCACCGAGGTAGGTCAACTGTATGCCAAAGGTATGCGCCGGTTGATACTCGACCTGCGCGGCAATCCGGGCGGTATCCGTGACGAAGCGGTCCTGGCCGCCGAGTTGTTTCTCGATCCCAGCGATCCCATCCTCATCACCCGGGGCCGTACCGAGGCCGACAACCTCCGGTTCGTAGACTCCTTGCCTCAGCTGTGGCCCGACCTGTCCATCATCGTGCTGGTCGATGGCGGCTCGATCAGTGCCGCCGAGATTCTGGCCGGCGCCCTGCAGGACCACGATCGGGCCCTGATCGTGGGCCAGACGACGTTCGGCAAGGGATTGGTCCAGACCCAGTTCCACTTTGGCGAGGGAGCTGCCCTTCGCATCACCACCGCCCGGTGGTTCACCCCCAGCGGCCGGTCGATTCAACGTGCCTCGGTCGACATCCCGCACGATGAAACTGCTGCTGATACCGCCGCCGCACCTGTGTACTTCAGCAGTGCGGGCCGGAAGCTCTCCGGTGGTGGGGGAATCGTCCCGGACGTGGCGGTGGTCCGCGATAGCCTGAGCGATGGCGAGCGTCGCCTGGTGGCCATGCTCGAGCCACACTTCTCACGGTATCGCGACGTCCTTGCCGCAATGGCCTTCGACGCCAAACGAGGAGACAGGATTACCGCCGAGTCCTTCGTGGTGTCCCTGGCGCAGTTGGATGAAGTGCACGATCGATTGGCCACGCGCGGGATCCCGGTGCCAGATTCGATTTGGACGGGCGGCAGGGCACTGGTAGCATCCCACCTCGGCTACGAAATCGCCCGCTACCTGTTCGGTGACGCTGCCGAACTCAAACGGCGTCTGGCGGATGATGGTCAGGTTCGGCGTGCGGTGGAGTTGTTGCAGCTGAGCGAATCGCGGGAAGATCTTTTCGAAGTGGCGGGAACGCCCCTGCCATTGGGGCAGCAGGGGTAAGCTCTGTTTCGGTTACTGATCGACGACGGTCACGCCGCTGGGCACGTCAAAGGTGAACGTGTCCGGCGGAAACTCCTGATTGAGCTTGAAGCCCCAGAGAGTAAACACTCTAATCGTCCCGGGCCGCTCGAGCAGCATGACCCGTCTCGGTAAGCCAGTCTCGGCGTCCAGCCACACTGCCGCGCGCACGAACGGAAGGCTCGGGTCCTTGGGGTCGAGATCGATCACGTCCACCGCATGGTTCATGATCACGCTCCGCTCCCGGTAGGTGGCCCGGTAGCGTTCGGCCGGCTTGTCCAGAATCCAGCTGAGTACGTTGAGTCCATAAGTCGGCGCACTGGGGAGCGGCATCCGCGTGACCTGGTTGGGCGTGGCGCTCGGCGTGTACACCCAGATGTAGGTCCCGTCCATTACGATGGCCTCGGTAGGCGGGTCCTCGAATCGCAAGGCCATCCGGGACTGCCCCTGCTGGTACAACTGGCCGTGACTCTCCAGCCGCCCGATCATCTCATTGTCTACCATTTGGTCGAACGTCGCTTCGAGCGAGTGAAGATCCTGGTAGATTCGCGACGACCGCTCGAGGATCGGCATGGGATCCTGCGCCGCCGCCGGGGGCGGGAAGGTTCCCAGCACCATCGCCACCAGCAGGGCCTGCCTCACGAAGGAACCCCGGCACACTTGGCCATGCCCCGGCCGATGGTAGCGGCGATGGCGCGGGCCTCGTCCATCAACGTGGCGAACTGTTTGGGGAACAGGCTCTGGGCCCCGTCCGACAGCGCGTGGTCCGGGCTCGGGTGCACCTCGATGAGGAGTCCGTCGGCCCCCGCGGCCACGGCCGCACGGGCCATCGGTGTGACCATGTCTCGTCGCCCGGTGCCGTGGCTGGGATCGGCCACGATCGGCAAGTGGGACAAACCGTGGACCAGGGGGATGGCGCTCAAGTCGAACAGGTTGCGGGTGGCAGTATCGAACCCGCGCACGCCCCGCTCACACAGAATGACGTTGGGATTACCCTCGGCCAGGATGTATTCGGCCGACAGTAGCCACTCCTGGATCGTGGCCGAGAGTCCCCGTTTCACCAGGACCGGCCGACGACACTGTCCCGCCCGGCGCAGCAGGGCGTAGTTCTGCATGTTGCGGGCGCCTATCTGTACGATGTCGGCCACTTCGGCTACCTGGTCCAACGTGGCCGGGTCGATGGCTTCGGTGATGATCAGTAGCCCGGTTTCGGCTCTGACTTTGGCCAGGAGCTTGAGGCCCGGTTCGCCAAGGCCCTGAAACGAGTATGGCGAACTCCTTGGCTTGAAGGCGCCGGCCCGGAGCACGGCGGCACCTGCGCTTCTGACCGCATGGGCGGCCGAGAGGATCTGCTGTTCGTTCTCGACCGAGCAAGGCCCAGCCATCACCACCACCTCTTTGCCACCGATGCGAATCCCCTCGCCCAGGTCGATCACGGTGGACGCCCGTTTCCACTCGCGCGACACCTGCTTGTAGGGTTTGGTGATGTGGATGATCTCCAGCACCCCCGGGAGCGCCGAGAACCGGGTACCGTCTACCCGCCCGTCGTTGCCGACCAAGCCGATGGTGGTCCGTTCCTTCCCCGGCATGGGGCGGGCCTGGTAGCCCATGTCCTCGATGATGGTGACGACCCGGTGGATATCGTCCTGGGTCGCACCGTGCCGCATCACTACGAGCATGGCAAGTGTCGTCCTGGGTATGGCTGAATCAATAAATGTAACAGGGGCACGGAGATGGTGTGACGGACCCCGGCGCCGGGCCCCGCGTCGAGCGCCCCACGTGGCCATTGACACCTTGCCCTGTTTGCTACAATCTCCCGCCCTATCACTCGCCTGATGCCCCTGGTGAAGGAGCACCCGCTGCCCGCTCCCTT
>CAJVYZ010000215.1 GCA_913009915.1 uncultured Gemmatimonadota bacterium
TTACTGGCAGTGGTTCTATGTTGTTTTTTTTAATGATACGGCGACCACCGAGATCTACACTCTTTCCCTACGCGACGCTCTTCCGATCTCAGTTCTTCGGTGAGATAGCGTTGGATCGTCGGGCCGACAATGGCGACCAACTCGTCGATCCCGGGCTCGGCCAGCTCTGGCACTTCGAGAATGGTCCTTGCGAACACCAGCCCGATGAGATGGCTACCGCACAGCGCCAGGCGACGCCTCGGCTGGGTTGCATCAAGGTGGCGCTCGGCGGTTGTCAGGAACCCCTGCTCGATGAACTCCCTCAGCATGCGAGCCGCCTCCTCGTTGGTGGCCGCGGCCCTGATGAGCGAGACCGCCGGCGAGCCGGGGATGGCCACCAGAGAGAGGTAGAACCGGGTGAGCCTCTCACCCATCTCCTCGGGCGGTCCGGTGAAGATGGGCTCCAGCATCGCTTCTGGATCCGGCAACTCGTGAGCGGCCGCAAACAGCGATGCCTTGGTTCCGAAATGGTGATGGACGAGAGCGGGATCGACTGCCGCTCTGCGGGCGATGGTACGGATGGTGGCCCGGTCGAAGCCGACTTTCCCAAAGGTGTGGCGGGCAGCTTCCAGAATCTGTTGGCGGGTGACGTCGGCGCTGCCGGGGCGGCGCCCGGGAGGACGGGCGGTGCTCACGAGTCGAGCAGAACCATGGTCTCATCGAGCGTTGCCGGTACCTCTCGCACCTCGGCGCGGAGTTCCGCCCGGGCGAGGGCGCTTCGGACTGCACGGAGGTCGGCTCCGAGCACTCTGATGGACCGGCCCGCCAGAGTGACCGGGGGCCCGGATCCGTCGAGGAGGTCGAAGGCTTCCTGCCAGCGGGGTGCCGTCACCTCGACGGCACGCAGGTCAGCGATGATGTCGGTGATGGTGCCGGTCCCTGCCACTCGACCTCGCGACATGAGTACCAGCCGGTCAGCCTGCTCGGCCTCGTCCATGTAGTGGGTCGATACCAGGACCGCCACCCCGGCCTCGGCGCGGGCGCGAATCAGATTCCACAGCCTCGATCGCGCCAGTGGCGACACACCAGACGTTGGCTCATCCAACACCAGCACCTCCGGCCCATGCTGGGTCGCCGCTGCGAAGGCGACTCTGCGTTGCAGGCCGAGGGGTAGGTCGCCGACCAAGTCGTCGTTATCGAACGGTGGGGCGGCCGGCGAGCCGCCGAAGGCCTCGGCCCAGAACTCGAGATTCTCGGCGACGGTGAGATCCCGGTACAGCCCTAGGTTCTGGGGGACGTAGCCGACGCGGCGTCGCAGTTCCCGCGAGGGAGTGCCGGCCAGCACCCGGATCAGGCCAGAGGTTGGCTGGAGGAGACCGAGAATCATCCGGATGAGGGTCGTCTTTCCCGCTCCGTTGGCGCCGACCAGGCCGACGACCTCTCCGGCTGCCACGGTGAGGTCGACGTCGTCAACCGCGGTGAACGAACCGAACCGACGGATTACTCCCTGCACGTCGATGGCGGTCATGGTGTCGATCCAGTGGCGATGAGCTCGGCGACGATGGCGGCGTCCTCCAGGCTGACCCGTCCGATTCCCGCCGGGCGACCATCGGGATCCCAGGCCCGCCAGCGGCGACCCCGTCGCCACGAATGTCGGGCCGGGCCGGGCTGATCGACGTCTGTGACCGTGCCGGGCATCGCCTCGACGATGGCGGCAGGCGGCCCGGCAGCCAACACCCGTCCCTCATGCAGCAGCACGACCTGTCCTGCACGTTCTGCTTCGTCCAGGTAGCTGGTGGCAAAGACAACCGCCGCGTTGGCCGCCGCCGCTCCGGCGATGAGCCGCCACAGGCCCAACCGGCTGACCGGGTCCACTCCGGTGGTCACCTCGTCCAAGACCAACAGCTCGGGCTGGGGAAGAAGCGCCATGGCAGCAGCCAGTTTGCGCCGCTGGCCGCCTGACAGCTTGCCGGCCGGCCGGTCGCCGAACTCGACCAGGTCGGTGCGGATGAGCAGATCGCGTGCCCGAGCCTGCCAGTCAGAGATCTGGTAGGCCGCGGAGATGAAATCGAGGTGCTCGTCGACGGTGAGGTCCGCGAAGATTCCCCCTTCGGCTGGGACATAGCCGGTGAGGCCGGGGCCGGGCAGCGACAGGGTGCCGGTGTGCCGCATCCTGATACCGGCCAGTGCCCGCAACAGGGTGCTCTTCCCCGCTCCGTCGCCACCTACCACCGCCAGCACTTCGCCGGGTGTGCACTCGACGCTCACGTCTGACAACGCCAGGGACTCGCCGTACGTGACGATGAGGTGCTGCGCTCCCCATGTCATGAAGTTGCCACCTTGGCCGTCTTGGGCGCAACTTCCTGGCGAAATCGCCATACCGCCAGGCCGAACACAGCTACCGCCATGAGCGCCAGGACCACGAGCGGGGGGAGCAGGGCGCCGAACGATGAGGCCTTGAGGAAGATACCGCGCATGGCCTGCACGAAGTACGTGAGAGGCAGGAGATACCCGATCCAGCGTACCCCCGCGGCCATCGACTCGAGCGGGAAGATCATGCCAGACAGCATCACCTGGGGGAGGAGCACCATGATCGCCAGTTGGATCGCCTCGCCCTGGCTTCGACTGACCGTGGATATGAGCACTCCGAAGCCGAGCACGACGAACAAGTAGATGAGTCCGAATACGGCGAACAGGAACAACGATCCGCGAAACGGCACATCGAAGATGACGATCCCGGCCAGGGTGATGATCACCATGTCGACGAGGGCGACGACGAAGTAGGGAGAGATCTTTCCCACGATGACGTCGACGGGCTTGAGCGGAGTGACCGCCAGTTGTTCGAGCGTCCCCTGTTCTCGCTCGCGCACCACGCCGAGGCTGGTGATCACGGTGCCGATGAACAAGAGGATGAGACCGATCAGGGAGGGCACCATGACCGCCGCCGTGTTGAGGTCTGGATTGAACAAGATCTCACTTTCCAACCCGGCGGGCAGCGACTCGCCTCGTCGCAGCGCCGACTGGGCAACGAACAACTCCGTTCCGTCGACGTAGATCTTCGGTGCGGCGCCGGTGACGATCGCCACCGCCGCTTCCGAATCGGCCAGCATCGCCCGAGCCTCGTCGTCTGTCCCCGCCGGGTCCAGTTTCACCACAGTGAACGCCCCGCCAAGCTGCGAGGCAACCACCTCTGCATCCGGGCCCAGCACGGCGGTTTCGATTGTGGCCACGTCGAAGCGAGCGGCGTATCCGAAGATGATCAGCATCATGAGGGGAAGTCCGACCATGAGCGCCACGGTGCGCCGGTCGCGGCGCATCTGTCGAAATTCCTTCAGGATCATCGCCTTCACCGGAGCCTCAATTCATCGGGTGTTGAATTAATACCCTACACACCTGAAACCCACGCGGGCGACCGCTCCGAGGTTCGCTCAGACCAGGCAAACGGCTCGCCGCCCACCTCGAAGCAGGCACATGAGCTGGAGTCGTCCAGGAGCGCCGGCCAGGATCATCCGGCTCGTCGGAGCCGACTCGCCGATCAACACGACGAACGGGCCATCGACACGACGCGACATGAGCCGCGAAACCCCCTCGCAGGTGCGTATACGACTAATCGAACCCGACCAGCCCGAGGAGGCGACCCGGCACTCCGACCAGCAACCGGCCACAAAGAAAACTACGAGGCCGACGCGGTAACACTCATACGTCACATCGCAGGACGTGACCACCTTGATCCGCCGACGTATCCGCCAGACTCCTGCGCAGGTGTCGGTACGTGCGCATCCACTGGCGTCATCGTAGGGCTCGCGCGATGGAAGCACCGGTCGACGCATGGTCCACCGCCCAGAACCCCCTTAGCCAAGCTCCTCGATGTTGTGGGCCTGGCTTACAAGACCAATCAGGGTTCTGGCAGGAGCAGCTCCACTGATCCACGGAGGGTCGCTGGACCTTGTCGGCTGTCACCCATGAGTAGGAGATTGCCGACCTCGTCGACTGCGACATTGACCGCTTCGAAGAATGGAGGAAGATCGGGTATTCGTTCGAGGTCCAGTAGTTCGGTCCGCCCGGACTCTGAGACGTAGTACACGAGACCATACCTCCCGGCCTCGTCGGTGACGACGACGACGTGGCCGCCTCCAACGCCGACACTGTCCGAGATGATGAGCGGCGAGTGATTGTTGAGTTTGACTGTCTGCGCCACTCTCTCGAAGTCATCAGTCAACCACACCTTCGGTCCGCCGTAGGTGTGACCGGCTACAGCAAGCTGGTCGCCGTTGACGCTGCATGAGGTCGCGTTATCCATGGCAGGGAATTTCTCCTGAGGGACGACACTCCAGTTCCGCCCGTCGGTGCTGAACCAGACCCGACCCTCGTCGAACTGGTCTTTGCCGAGCGCCACGATGAGATCGCCGAGAACACAGACGTCTTCGAACCGCGTTGCTCCCGCCACCATGTACCGTCCCTCGAGAGTTGTCCACTCGCGGCCATCTTCAGACGAGGCCAGAATCGCCGCACCGTCGTCCCTCGCCTCGCCTGCTGCGACAATGATTTCGCCGTTCGAGACCGCCGCGCCGACGACCATCGCCCCGAGGCCGTCGTCTGGCAGAGCGTCGAACGATTCGTCACCTGTTCCGCGAAAGACCCGCGTTTCTGTACCGACCTCACCACTGTCCGATAACCATCCGAACGCGTGGAGATAGTCCTGGTGCGACAGTGGCTCGCTGAGATATGGGGAACCACGCTCCACCTCCAACTCCGACCAACCGGCCTCGTTCAGAATCAAGGCAGCACCGGACGACACCGGCAGCGGTCCTTCGGTCCATTCGTTGACGGAGCCGACCCCCAAGGTCCCGTCTGGCGTTGGGGTCGCAGCTACAACAGTGAGAGCGGGCGAACCCAGTGGGAACGGACCGGTCGCGATCCCACTGCTCAACTCGTCCGCCCAAACGACCAAGGGTGCTTGGGGAGATGTCGAGACATACAGCACCACCGATCCCCGTGCTGCCAATCGCCAATCGGCGGGATCGATCAATGGATCGTCCATCCAGAAGAAGAAGTCCCATTCCGTGAGGTTGTCGGAGAATCCGATGTAGGTTCCGTCGATCCGGCTGGCGACGGCTAGCCACGTTCCATCGTCAGTGGCGATGAGATCGTTGAACGAGCCAGAAGACATGTCGAAATCGACGGCACTCGCCTCGATCCGGTCCCACGTTTCGCCCTCATCGTCGGACCGCAGCAAGGCCATCGATCCGTCGAACGCGCTGCCGGCCAGTACGAGTTCGTTGCCTGCTCTGGCGAGCACGTTGGGATTGGTCCGTTCGATTCCGACGACCGTCCGATTGTCGTCTGCGTGGTCTCTGGAGATTTCTGCCACGGACGGCCGAGACCAGTCGATGCGAATGCCGTTGAACAGGGACACGATTGAATTGTCCATGACCTCCACCTGCCAACGCATCGGAAGCTCGACCCGGTCAACGATTCCGTGATCTAGCTCCTCGGACCGTTCCCAGGTAACGCCATCAGTCGTGATGTGGGAATAGGGGAGCCAGCCGTCCGCAGTTTCGCGATGGGCAAGCATG
>CAJVYZ010000216.1 GCA_913009915.1 uncultured Gemmatimonadota bacterium
ACCGGGAGCGGGCCGCCGTGCTTGACGGTGAAGATGCGCAGGTCGTCGATCCCGGCGGTGTGGTCCGCGTGCTCGTGGGTGTAGAGCACGGCGTCGAGGCGGCGCGTCCCCGCCCGCACCAGTTGCTGCCTGAGTTCCGGTGGCGTGTCGATGAGGATGGTGGTGTCGCCGCTCTCGAGCAGGGCTCCCGTGCGGGTGCGCTTGTCTCGCGGATCGTCCGAGCGGCATACGGCGCAGGTACAGCCCACCTGCGGGACGCCGAACGAGGTGCCGGTGCCGAGCAGCGTGAGACGCATGAATGGTCAGACGACTTCGACTTTGAGGAGGTTGGTGGTGCCCGGCGTGTCGAACGGAATGCCCGCCGTCACTACCACTCGGTCATCGGCCCGGGCCAGCTGCAAGTCGAGGATGCGCCGGCGGGCCACGCGCCACATCGATTCGTAGTCGGGTTGGTGATCGACCAGGACGGGGATGACGCCCCACACCAATGCCAGCTGCCGGTAGGTCCGCCGCTCGGGGGTCAGGGCCACGACCGGCACCGAGGGCCGGTAGGCGGCCACCGTGCGGGCGGTAAACCCGGAACTGGTGAAACACACGATGAGCGGAGCCATCATCAGGTCGACCGCGGCCGACACGGCCACGGCGATGGCGTCCTCGGTGCCGGTCGGTTGCCGGTCCCGAATCCGGTGGGCCCGGAGCCGCTCGGTCTCGTCGGTCCGCCGGCCCACCGCCAGATCGAAGGCCGGGCTGCGGCCGCGCCGGTGCCCCTCCACCTCCAGGGCGATCCGCACCATGGCCCGGACGGCCCTGGCCGGGTACTTCCCGATGGCCGTTTCCGCCGAGAGCATCACCGCGTCGGTGCCATCGAGGATGGCGTTGGCCACGTCCGACGTCTCCGCCCTGGTGGGCCGGGGAGCCTGAACCATCGACTCCAGCATCTGGGTGGCGGTGATGACCGGCTTACCCCGCATCATCGCTTCCCGGATCAGTTCCTTCTGTACCAGGGGGACCCGTTCGAAGGGGAGTTCCACGCCCAGGTCGCCCCGCGCCACCATGACGGCGTCGGCCGCGTCGATGATGGCGCCGCAGTTCTCCACCGCGGTGTCCTTTTCGATCTTGGCCACCAGGCGCACCGTCTGGGGCACCAGTTGGCGCAACTCGATGAGGTCTTCGGGGTGCTGTACAAAGGAAAGGCCGATAAAATCGACACCCAGGGGGATCACCCGGGCGACCTCCTGGCGATCGACCTCCGTCAGCGCCGCGGCACTCACGTCCACACCGGGGAGGTTGATGCCCTTGTTGGAACGGAGCAGGCCGCCATAGCGTACCGTGCCACGCACGCGGTTGCCGTCGGTGCCCGAGACCGCCACGGCGAGCAAGCCGTCATCGAGCAGAATGGTGTCTCCCGCGTCGAGGTCGGCGGCCAGGGCGGCGTAGGTGGTGGGGATCTCGCCCTTCTCCGCCTCATCCTCCGGGGCGAACACCACCTCCTGGCCGGCCTTGAGCGTGAGAGACGCCTCGAGCGTCCCGACCCTGATCCGGGGCCCGGGGAGATCGATGAGGATGGCGGCGGGTTCGGATCGCGCGCTGATCAGTTCATTGAGCTGGCCGACCCACTCGTCTCGGACCTCGGGCGTGCCGTGTGAGGCGTTGATGCGGACGACATTGACCCCCGCGTCGAGCAGTTCGGTCATGGCCTCCGGGGTGCACCATGCGGGGCCCAGGGTGGCGACGATCTTGGTGCGGCGGGTGGTGGGGACGGGCAAGCGGGGTCCTCGGCGGATTGGGAGGCGTCTCAACTTGGGATATTAACCCCGCAGGGGGGCCGTCGCAGGCTTGGCCGGGGCGGGCCCTCGGCCGACCAAGCCTCTGTTGACTGGTCCGGGCCCAGCAGGAGGTTGTCCATCGAACCGGCTAGCTGCCTACACAAAGGAGGGTTCGATGAATACCAATGTGGCAGCCGCAGGACTTAACCGACTTCTGTGAGTCAGAAGTGGCTGCGAGAGAAACGTGTCAAAGCGCCGACCCTCCCAACAGGCCGTAGCAAAGTGCCGGAGGCCTTACGCACGGGAGATATCTTCTTTGCGGGCCTCGGCCGGACCAGCACATCGACCTGGGGTAGGCCGGGCAATCACCAACATCGTGTGGAAAAGTGGGAAACAGCTGAGCTGTGGACCGGGGAAACCGTGGAACGCACCCCGCAAGTGACTGCCAAACACCGACTTCGAATTCACCTAATTATCCACTTGAGGTGGATTACCTAAGTTGTTAATACACAATCAACTATAGTACGCACTGAATGTGGAAAACAAACAGCGGTCAGATATCAGCTGTCAGCTATCAGAACATCAGATCAGCCGTCTGACAGCTGACAGCCGACAGCTACTTCTGAAAGAACGCCACTCTCCCCACCCCACCCCAAAACGCCGGCCCCTGCATCCGTATGGGCGACCCCTTGAGCGCCTGGGCCAAATCGTCCTTCCCCTCGATCCGCAAGGAACCGACCACGAACTGCTGCTCACCCGGCTCTAACCGAAAATCCGCCATCCAGAAGGAGCTGCGGTGCCCCTTGAACATCAGCGTCCAGCGCCGCGGCTCAGCAGGGGCGGGAGTCCCGGCCATGTGGCCGGTCCAGTGGATGTCGGCCTTCTTTACCCGGACATGGTAGAACCGGTCGCCAGGGGTGTCTTGCGAGTCGCCTCGGTCCTCCTTCACCTTGTCGAGCTTCAGCTTCCCCAGCGAGGAGCTCTTGGTAACGTCGCGGTCGTTGGTGAACATCACCGGCACCGCCATTACGCTATCGGCGTAGGGCTCGTCCGCCGGCTTGGCGGCGATGCCCCAGAACCCCACCATCGGGCGCTTCTCGGGATCGTCGTCGGTAACGGTACGGTCACCCACGGTCACCGTGTCTGCCGTGATGATGCACACGCTGGCGGGAATCCACGGGGCGTACTCGGGCCGCCGGCCCACCAGCGCGCCCAGTGCCGGATTCAACCTGGCGTATTGGCCGACCGGCACCACCAGGTAGCTCTCATCAACCTTGCGAACCTGCTCGATGGCGGCGGTGGAATCCATCAGGAAGTCGATGCAGAAGCCCATCCTCAAACCCGCCAGGTTCCATTGGGCCACAGGTTGGGTGGCACTCTGGCCCTCGAGCCCGGCGGGCCAGGACGACCCGCAGCAAGCCAGTATCACCATGCCGGTGATGACCGACGACCGTGTCACTGCTGGCAACTCTTCATGGTGGACCGTCCAGGCTGGAGGCGGGTCCTTCCACTACCGCACGGATGGCAGCGGACAACTCCTGATCGCCACCCACCCCCACGTACCTAATGATCCCGCCGCCGTCGACGATCACCACGTAGGACGTGGTCGGCACGTGGAACGCGCGGACGCTGGTGCCGAGGTTGTCGTACAGCGTCAGGAACGGCGGCTGGTGTTCCTCGAGGTAGCGCCGCACCCGTTTGGGAGACTGGTTCACCGCGATGTTGATGCCGATGAAGCGGACCTCATCGCCGAATTCGGCCGCCGCCCGGCGCACCCGCGGCAGCAGCTCTTCGCACAGCTCGCACCAGGTGGCCCAGAACTCCAGCATCACGGGCTGATGCCCCAAGTACTGTCCCAAATCGTGCGGCTGCCCGTCGAGGTCGTTGACCTCGATGACCGGGGCCTGGTCCCCCACGCGATAGCCGGCAACGTCCTGTCCCCTGGCCGGCACCGCGCCGCTCACGGTCAGCAATACCGCCAATCCGAGGGTCAGGACCGGAGTGGAATATGATGTCACCAAACCTGTCCCATCTTGTTGAAGTAGTACAGCGCCATGCCGAACAGCACCACGGCGGCGCCCCGTTTGACCCAAACCGTCCAGCGCCCGGGGCGCGGCAACACCGCGGCCATCCCCGACATCAGCCCCACCGCAACCAGCAGGGCCGTCATCCCGAGAGAGAAGACGAACAGGTAGAGGAAGCCCCACACCGCGCTCTGGCTGCTCCCCACCCAGATGAGCACCGCCGCGAACGCCGGGGCGCCGCACGGGGCCGCCACCAGCCCGGAGGCGGCACCCATGACGAACAGCGCGCCGTAGGATTCCCCACCCCGGCTGGCCGCCCAGCGGAGCAACCGCTGCGGCACGGGGAGCGGCACCACATCGAGCATCACCAGGCCGAACAGCAGCAAGAAGCTGCCCATGGTGAAGTAGGCCCACGGATTGGCGCTCACGGTGCCGAACAGCGTGCCCGTCATCCCGGCCAGCAGGCCGAGGCTGGCGTAGACCAGCGCCAAACCGACGACGTAGCTGGCGGTGGCGAGGACCGTGGCCCAGCGGCTCCGCTCGCGCGACCCGGCGCCACCAAGAACGGCGGCCGTGATGGGAATCATCGGGTAGATGCACGGCGTCAGGCTGGTGAGCACACCGGCGCCGAACAGCACCGGGAGAGCGGCCCACGGCTGGTCGAGGGGAAAGGCGTCGAGTCCCACGTTGTCTGGCTTCGGGAGCTCGGTCGAGGCCGCGGGCTAGCCGGCCTGGGCCGGCAACGGGTGGGCAACGGGGTCGGCTGTCACCTCTCCGCCTTCCGCCCGGTAGTGCGTCACCACGTAGTCGTCCAGGATTGCCAGAAACTCGGCCACGATGCGGTCACCCTTGAGAGTGGTGTGCAGCGCTCCGTCCAGGTACACCGGCGCCTTGGGTTCTTCAGCGGTGCCCGGGAGGGAGATGCCTAGGTTGGCGTGCTTGGACTCTCCTGGGCCGTTGACGACGCATCCCATGACCGCCACGGACAGCTCGGCCACGGCGGGACGCTCCCGCCGCCACTGTGGCATCTGCTCCTTGATGTGGCTCTGGATGTCTTGGGCCATCTCCTGGAAGAACGAGCTGGTGGTGCGGCCGCAGCCGGGGCAGGCGGTGACCTGGGGGATGAAGCTCCTGAGCCCCATCGACTGGAGGATCTGCTGGGCCACCTGGACTTCTTCGGTACGGTCGCCGCCGGGAGCCGGGGTCAGCGACACCCGGATGGTATCACCGATCCCCTCCTGCAGCAGAACGGCCAAGCCGGCGGTGCTCGACACCACGCCCTTGGCGCCCATGCCGGCCTCGGTGAGCCCCAGGTGCAGCGGGTAGTCGCACCGGGCGGCCAGCAGGCGGTACACCTCGATCAGGTCCTGCACCCCGGAGACCTTGGCACTGATGATGATGCGGTCGTGCCCCAAGCCGGACGATTCGGCCAACTCGGCCGACCGCAGCGCGCTCTCGATCATGGCGTCGATCATCACGTCGCGCGCGTCTTTGGGCTCCTGACTGCCGGCGTTCTCATCCATCATCCGGGTGAGGAGATCCTGGTCGAGCGAGCCCCAGTTGACGCCGATGCGCACCGGCTTGTCGTGCTCCAATGCCACCGCGATGATGGCCTGGAAGTTCTCGTCGCGGCGCTTGCTGCCGACGTTGCCGGGGTTGATGCGGTACTTGGCCAAGGCGCCGGCGCAGTCGGGGTGCTTGGTGAGAAGCAGATGGCCGTTGTAGTGGAAGTCGCCGATGATGGGGACCGAGACGCCGATG
>CAJVYZ010000217.1 GCA_913009915.1 uncultured Gemmatimonadota bacterium
GCTGCACATTCTCACGGAAGGGGCCTCCTTCGACCTCCACACCCGCGAGGCTTTCGCTCCGGCCGCGGTTGCCTGAACGGCCCTTGGCGCGACAACTCAGGTCCCATCGTGTGAGGATGGCATGATCATTCGGCAGCGGTCGGTGTATCTGGGCCCCAGCATGTACGCCCACTTCCCGGTCATTCGGTTGGTCATCGACCTCGATGAGCTCGAGGAGTGGCCCAGCGTGCGCCTCGGATCGACATTCATCGACACACTCATCGAGTGGTTGCCGGGTCTGCAGGAGCACGGCTGCTCGTATGGTGAACCGGGCGGCTTCATCAGGCGCCTGACTGAAAACGAAGGCACGTGGATGGGGCACATCCTGGAACACGTCGCCATCCAACTGCAAAACATGGCCGGTGAGACGGTCACCTTCGGCAAGACCCGCTCCACCGGAACGCCCGGCGAATACGACGTCGTCTACCAATATGACCAGGCCGAGGTTGGCCTCGAAGCCGGCCGGCTGGCACTGGCTCTCCTGCAGGCGTTGGTCCCCGCCGAACTCCAGTCGCCCGAGGCCAAGGAGTTCGATTGGATCAAGGAGCGCGAAGCCTTCATCCGCTTTACCCAGCGACGGGCCCTAGGACCCAGTACCGCCGCGCTGGTGCAGGCGGCGCAGGAACGAGACATCCCCTTCATCCGGCTCAACGAATACAGCCTGGTCCAGTTCGGCCACGGCCGGTATCAGCAACGCATCCAGGCCACGATTACCAGCCGGACGCCGCACATCGCGGTAGAGATCGCCTCGGACAAGGAAGAAACCAGCCGCATTCTGCGGACTCTGGGTCTCCCGGTACCCAACCAGATGCTGGTGTACAAAGAGGCCGATGCCGTTCGTGCAGCCCGGCGCATGGGGCATCCGGTGGTGGTGAAGCCGTTCAACGGTAACCACGGCCGCGGTGTGTCGCTTAACCTCCAGACCGACGATGAAGTGCGGACCGCGTTCCGTCAGGCGCGTGAGCACAGCAGGGGAATCCTGGTGGAACAGTGGGTGACCGGGTTCGATCACCGCATGCTGGTCGTCAATGGGGAGTTGGTTGCCGTGTCCAAGCGGGTACCCGGACACGTGGTGGGTGACGGCACGAGTACGGTCGAAGAACTGGTGGCCGAGGTCAACAGCGATCCCCGGCGCGGCGTGGGCCACGAAAAAGTGCTCACCCGGCTCGAATTCGATTACCAGGCAGACCGGCTGCTGGCCCAGCACGACCACGACCGGAAGACAGTGCCGCCGGCCGGCGAGGTCATCTACCTGCGATCGACCGCCAACCTCTCCACCGGCGGAACCGCCATCGACGTCACCAACGTCGTGCACCCTGACAACGCGGCCATGGCGGTGCGCGCCATTACCGCGATCGGCCTCGATGTGGGCGGCGTGGATTTCCTCACCGACGACATCACCAAGTCTTATAAGGAATACGGCGGTGGCATCTGCGAGGTCAATGCGGCTCCTGGGTTCCGCATGCACGTTGCCCCCAGTGAAGGTGAGCCACGCGATGTCGCGGGTCCGGTCATCGACATGCTGTTCCCCGCCGGCAGCCCGAGCCGCATCCCGGTCGCGGCCATCACCGGCACCAACGGCAAGACCACCACGGCGCGGATGCTGGCGCACATCCACAAATTGGCGGGGAAGGTGGTCGGGCTGACCTCGACCGACGGGGTCTACATTGACGGCCAGCGGACGGTCGAGGGCGACATGACCGGGCCCGTCGCCGCCCGCATGGTGCTGTCCGATCCGTTCGTCGAAGTGGCCGTGCTCGAAACAGCCCGCGGCGGCCTGCTCAGGGCCGGCATGGGCCTGCGGCATACCGATGTGAGCGCCTGCCTCAACGTCCAGCCCGATCACCTCGGCCTGAGGGGGATCGAAACGATCGAACAGCTGGCGGCAGTCAAGCGCATCGTCATCGAGGTTGCACGGAACACGGCGGTGCTCAACGCGGACGATCCCCTGTGCCTGCGTATGGCCGACTACTCAGAGGCCGAGACCGTCTGCTACGTGACCATGAGCGCGGAGCACCCGCTGGTCCGCGAGCACATTCGCGCCGGTGGCCGGGGTGTCGTGCTCGAAGTCGGCATGAACGGGCACATGATCACCATCTACGACAAAGGCAACCACATCCCGCTCCTGTGGACCCATCTCATCCCCGCTACCGTCGAAGGCCGGGCGATGCACAACGTGCAGAACGCCATGTTCGCCGCTGCCATCGCCTACAGCATGGGCGTCAAGCTCGAGGACATACGCCACGGGCTGCAGTCCTTCGATACCACGTTCTTCCAGGCCCCCGGCCGGGGAAATATTTTCAACGAGCACCCGTTCAAGGTCATCCTCGACTACGGTCACAACGCGCCGGCCATCGAGGCCATGGTGCAGTTGGCCGACAAGCTGGAAGCCGACGGTCGCAAGATCGTGGTCATCGCCGCCCCGGGCGACCGGCGTGACCAGGACATCCGGGATATCGCCGCCGCCTGCGCCGGCCACTTCGATCACTACATCTGCCGCCGCGACGACCGGCTCAGGGGGCGTGACGGGGACGAGGTGCCCAGGCTGCAGTACAAGGCACTGGTCGACGGCGGCGTCGATCCCGCCGCCATCGAGATGATTCCCGACGAAGTCGAATCGGTCGACCGCGCACTCCGCATGGCAGCCCCCGGTGACCTGGTACTCATATTCGGTGACGCGATCAGCCGGACCTGGGATCAGATCACCCACTTCAGTCCCGATCTTGCCGAGACACCGTCGCGCGAACCGGCCACGCCCCCGCCGCTCGACATCCCCATAGTGCCCTCGCTGGGCACCTGGGACAGCCTGGTTCGGGACGAACGGGGCGTACGCGTGGCCCGGGAAGAGGACGACTAGGAGGGCTTAGCCCAGCCTGGTATCCGGCCATGACGACTCTTCTGCAGGATTCCCGACGGCTGACCGGACCCAACATCATGTGGGACAGGCCCGGTGCGGTCCTCGACGTCGCCATCCCTGACGACTCGGCCGACGCCGTCATCGGGCGATGGCGGGCGGCGGTCCGGCGTATGCTCGATGCGGTCGGTTGGACCACCGAAGACTTGCGAGTCCGTCCGGTACCCGGTGGCGCCAGTTTGATCATCAGTGCCCCAATCGACGCCCTGTACGCCGCTACCGAACTCAACGAATGGGCCTGGTCCGTTGCCGCCGGGTCCCTGACCGGTGAGGCACCGGAAGAGTTCGACTCCGCTGGGGACAGATTGCGCGCAGCCATCGCCGGGGAACGCCGCGTCGAGACTATTGCGCTGCAGGAGGCAGCGGCTCGCCACAACGTCACTTTTCTGTCGGACGACGACCTTGTTTCAGTCGGTATCGGAAAGGGTTCACGTACCTGGCCGGTCGATCAGGTTCCCGATCCTGACACTATCGACTGGCACGCCGTGCACGACGTTGCGACCGTTCTGATCACCGGATGCAACGGCAAGACCACCTCCGTACGATTGTTGTCCGCCATTGCCGATGTTGCGGGACTCCGGCCAGGAATGACCAGCACCGACGGGATCCGCGTCGGTCACGACCTGGTGGAGGCTGGTGACTATTCCGGACCAGGTGGCGCCCGCACGGTGCTGCGCCGCACCGATGTCGATCTTGCCATTCTGGAGACAGCCCGCGGAGGCATGCTTCGTAGGGGACTGGCGCTGCCGCGAGCCGACGTTGCCCTCATCACCAATGTGGCCGAGGATCACCTCGGCGAATTCGGCGTGGCAACTCTCGAAGGACTTGCTCAGGTCAAGTTGATCGTCACCCGAGTCGTTCCCGCCGAGGGCCGCGTGGTGCTCAACGCCGATGACGCGCTGTTGCGGGAGGGCGGGCGGCATGTCACCGCCCCGGTGATCTGGTACTCGCTCCACGGCGACTCCACCTTCATTGCCGGCCACCGGGCAGGTGGCGGCGAAGCGGTCGTGCTGGAAGACGACAGCGTCGTCAGGTATCGGGGGGACGAACGAGTGATGATCCTTCCCGTGGACCGTATTCCCATCACCATGGGTGGTGCCGCCCGCTACAACGTCAGCAATGTGCTCGGCGTGGTTGGGGCCGCCTGCGCCCTCGGCATCTCCGACGATGTCATCGCCCGTGCCCTCGAACAGTTCCGTCCCTCCCATATCGACAATCCCGGTCGCCTCAACGTGTTCGATCTCGGTGGCGCCACGGTGATCGTCGATTTCGCTCACAACCCCCACGGCGTGCGGGCGTTGGGAGAGATGGCGCGGGCCATGCCCGCAGTACGCCGACTTTTCATGGTCGGCCAGGGTGGGGATCGCGACGACGATTCGATTCGAGAACTGGCGCGTGCCGTGTGGAGCATGGAACCCGATTGCGTAGTCGTGAAGGAAATGCCCAAGTATCTCCGTGGCCGCGAGTTGGGCGTAGTGCCTGCCATGATCGAGGCCGAGCTGGCCGTCGCAGGGGCGCCGCCCGAGGCTATCATCCACGCCGATTCCGAGTTCTCCGGCGTGCGAGCGGCCCTGGAATGGGCTCGACCCGGCGACCTATTACTCCTCACGGCACACGAACACCGGACCGAGATGCTCGACCTGATGGCCCGCCTGGAAACCATGGGCTGGCGGCCGGGAGAGGCCCTCCCCGAGGACGTGGCCCGGGAACTGAGTCTTACCACCTGACATCCCGCTGAAGGCTGGGCGCCAAGTGCTGTGCGCCGGGCGCCGGCCGTCAACCTCTACCGACGTCCATCCGCGCTTGCAGCGCGTCCCCGACCTGCGTCAGCGCCACGACCACCAGGACCAGTGCCACGCCGGGGACGATCGCCACCCACGGCGCGTTGACCAGCGTGTCACGCCCCGACGCGATCATGCTGCCCCACGATGGTGTCGGTGGCTGTACGCCCAGCCCGAGAAAACTGAGCCCAGCCTCGAGCAGGATGGTGTTACCCACTCCCAGAGTGGCCGCCACCACCACCGGCGTCAGCGCGTTGGGAATCACGTGGCGCAGCAACACCGCCAGTCGCGTCGTCCCCAGGGCCGAGGCCGCTTCGACAAACGGACGGGAACGCAGGCTCCGTACCTGGGCGTACACCAACCGGGCGATCGACATCCAGCCGGTGATTCCCAGGACCACGATCACCAGCACCGCACTGGGCTCCCACAAGGAAGCCAGCAGCAGTAGCAGCACCACCCGCGGCAACGCCAGCGCAAAGTCGGTCACGCCCAGCAATGCGTCCCGCACGACACCCGACCCCATGCCGGCGGCGGTATCGACGATAAGGATGTCGGCCTGCGCCTCCAACTGGTCAAAGTCCTCGATAAGCCGGTTACGTCCGAACTGATCCAGGTTGGCCAGCTCGGACATGCCCGAGCTTCCGGGGACGACCCCCATGCCTCCGCAGAAGGTGAGGACATCGGCGAGGCGCAGCTTGCCCATAATCACGTGGCTCAGGTTATAGCGCGGACGCAGATTCAGGATGACGTCCACGTTGGCCAGTCCGAGGTCCAGGTCCAGCAGGATAATGAGATCGGAAGAGCACACGTCTGA
>CAJVYZ010000218.1 GCA_913009915.1 uncultured Gemmatimonadota bacterium
ATTCTTCGTGGCCGCCGAATTCGCCCTGGTAGGCTCCCGGGACACCCGCCTGCGCCAGATGGCCGACGCCGGCGACAAGAAGGCCGCCCTCGCCCGCAAGGCGATGGCCCACCTCGACCGCTACATCTCCGCCACCCAGCTGGGAATCACCCTCACCTCCCTGGGGCTCGGCTGGATCGGCGAACCGGCCCTCGCCGGGGTCACCGAGCGCATGTTCCGCTGGCTGCCGGATCCCTTCGCCCCGCTGGCCACCCATACGGTCGCCGTGGCGGTCGCGATCACCATCATCACCATGCTCCACATCGTGCTCGGCGAACTGGTGCCCAAGGCCCTGGCCCTCCTGTTCCCGGAGCGGGTCAGTTCCTGGACGGCGGCCCCCTTGATGGGGTTCGCCTGGGTCTTCCACGTCCCCATCACCATGCTGAACGGCGCCGCCAACGGGCTGCTCAAGCTGGTCGGTGTACGAGCGCCGACCACCCACGAGCGGCTCCACTCCCCGCAAGAGATTCGCATGCTGGTGGAGCAGAGCCAGCTCGGCGGCCAACTCGAGGTCGATGACGCCAGGCTCCTGCGGGGTGTGTTCGAGTTCAGCGAGAAACGCGCCGAGGAAGTGATGACCCCCCGCACCAAGATCATGGCCCTGACCTCGGACCAGACGGTGGACGACGCCGTGGCGGAGGTGGCCAAGACCGGCCGGTCCCGTTATCCGGTGTACGCCGAATCGCTCGACGACATCGTCGGAGTAGTGCACACCAAAGACCTCCTGGGCGCCCTGAAGGCCGACCCCAGCCAACCGATGTCGGCCCTGATGCGGCAACCCCTGTTGGTCCCCGCCACCCGCGAGGTCGAGGACGTGTTGGCCGACATGAAGCGCCTCAAGACCCACCTGGCCATCGTGCTCGACGAATACGGCGGGACCGCCGGCATCGTCACCATGGAAGACGTGCTGGAGGAAATCGTCGGCGAGATCTACGACGAGCACGACCCCGACAGCCACACCACGCCCGACACCAGCGACACCGCCCGCATCGATGGCGCCACGGCAATCAGCGACTTCAACGAAGAAACCGGCCTGGAGCTGTCCGACAGCGACTACACCACCATCGGCGGCTACGTTTTCGGCGAGTTGGGCCGCTTGCCCAAGGTGGGCGACCGCGTGGTTGTGGACGGCCGCGTCCTAGAAGTCGCCGAGATGGAAGGACGGCGAGTTAGTGCTGTGCGGCTCGCGGGAGGGGGACAGCGAATATCGAATATCGAATAATGATCGCCGCGAATATCGAGCGTTCACCGTTCACTTCGTTATTCGCTGGCATTCATTATTCGATATTCGATATTCCGAGCGAGAGTCACCGCGAGCTCGAGGGCGGCACGCATACTCGAAGAATCGGCCACCCCCTTACCCGCTATGTCAAAGGCGGTCCCGTGGTCCGGCGACGTACGCGGGAACGGCAGTCCCAGCGTCACGTTCACTGCCCGTCCGAACGACGCCATCTTGATGGCCGTCATCCCCACGTCGTGATAGGGCGCCAGCACGGCGTCGAACTCCCCGCGCATCGCCCGTAGGAACACGGTGTCCGCCGGCAACGGACCGGCCGCCCCCAGCACCTCGGCGGCAGGCTCCAGCACCCGCGCCTCCTCGTCGCCGAACAGCCCTCCTTCCCCCGCGTGCGGGTTGAGGGCGCACAGCGCCAGGCGCGGCTCAGCGATGCCCCACCACTCCCGAAGGGCCGTCACGGTGGTGCGCCCCGTCCTGATCACCCGGTCGGCGGTCACCAGGGCCGGCACGTCCCGCAGGGCCACGTGCGTGGTGACCAGTACCACACGGAGATCATCCGCCGCCAGCATCATGGCCACGTCCACGCCGCCTGCCAGCTCGGCGAGCCACTCGGTGTGCCCGGGATAGCGGAAGCCCGCCAGGTGGAGCGCTCGTTTCTCGACCGGCGCCGTCACCATCGCGTCCACCTCGCCGTCGAGCGCCATGCGGGCGGCACGTTCGATGGCATGTCCCGCCAACCGCCCGGCTTCGACGGCATCCGTTCCATGCCAGGTGCCTATCGACACGCGATGAGCGGCCGGCAGCTTGGCGATGACATTCTCGGGACCGACGAGGGTGATGTCCGCCGGCAGATCCGCTACCAGGGCTCCGGCGGTGACTTCGGGACCGACACCCCGGGGATCGCCCAGGGTAACGGCGATGCGAGGGGTCAAGGCACGAGGATCTTGACGTAGGTACCGGCGCGCAACTCATCGAGGTACTTCTGCACTGACATCTCGCGCCCGAGGGTCTGGCGGATATTCTCCTTGACGTCGGCGTAGGTCACCTTCCCCTCGGCCCGCCGCAGCGTGACCTGGGCCACGACCCATTTGTCGTTGAGCGTGTCGCCGCCGATAGCCGGCAGCCGGAACGGGGGGAACACCTGGCCCGAATCGGCCTCGGCAAACACCTCGGAGTACGGCGCCGTCAGTTCGGTCACGGAAATTTCCGGAGTCTTCTCGAAGTCCGACTCGTTGTGGTACAGCCGTTGCAGAGAATCGAACGGCACCCCGTCCAACAGTGCGGCGTAGATCTGTTCGGCGAGAGCCTCAGCCTCCGCCGCCTCCTTCTCCGTTACCACCGGCCGGATCAGTATGTGCCTGGCCTGCACTTCAGACGGTTGGGTCCGTTCCACCTGAATCAGGTGAAAGCCGAACGGCGATTCGACCGGATCGGAGATGACCCCCGGCCGTTGGGCGAACGCCACCTGCTCGAACTCCGGCGTCATCACCCCGCGCCGGAACCAGCCGAGGCCGCCGCCGTTCTCTGCCGATCCCGGGTCATCCGAAACGGCTTTCGCCAGTTCGGCGAAATCGGCACCGTTGCGCAGCAGAAGCAGAACGGAGTCCGCCAGGGCCAGTGCGGCATCCTTGGCGGCCTCACTCGGTTCGGGTTGGATCACGATCTGCTGGAACGCGATGGTAGCCGGCCGCTCGCCCGACACCTGCCCGATACGCGCGTCGAAGAAGGCCCGCATCTCTTGTTCCGTGGGTTGGATGGGAGTCATCCTCCCCTGTTGTTCCATTGTCTCGATGAGTCTGTTCTGCAACAGGGTGCGCCGCTGCTGTTCCATGCGGTAGCGCCGGAATTCCTGCGGGGTCTGGAAGCCCGCCTTTTTCAGTTCTTCCTCATACTCCAATTCCGATGCGAACTGTCGCCGGATGCTCGCGAGCGTCTTCTGAACGGCGCTGGCCACCTCCTCGTCCGTCACCACGATCATGGTGTCCCGCCGGGCTTCCCGAACCAGCAATTCGGTGCTGATCAATTCCTCGACTATTTCTGCGCGGAGTTGACGGCGGGCCGCGGGATCGCTCGGCAGCGTGAGCCCTTCTTGCTGCCGCTGAAACATCGCTTCTTCCACGTGGGAGTTGAGTATCGGCTGGTTCCCCACGATGGCGACGACCCGGTCGACCACCGTCGGCATGCCGACCGCGGTCAAGTCGGGGTCCTGGGCAGCCACACCGGCCGGCGCGGCCAGCGCCAACACGACCATCACCCGCAGTGCGGGCACCCGATCCCTCACGGGGTACTACTCCCTCCGGCGCTATCCCCCACCCCACCACCGCCGATCGGTGGGCCGCCCGGGGCGGGCTCCAGGGGACTGGGCGTCTTGCCCCCACCCCGCTGCTCAACCCGCTCGTTGGCCACCTCGGCAGCCCGGCGGACCCCGTCCATGCTGACGCCGTACGATTCCCGGCTGCGCAGCACCTGCGGCAGCGCGGCCGGCGGTGGCATTAGGGAAGCCTGCCCCGCGGCAACCCGGTCAAAATATCCGTCGATCTTGAGTTCGACCACTTCAGACCGCTGCGCTGCAGTGAGCGTGGCGTCCGACACGTCGTCTCCCAGTCGAAGCATCAGCCGAAGGGTATCTATCGAGGCGTCGTACCCCTGCTGGATCCCCAGCCACTGGAGTTCGTTGACGGTCATGCCGGCCGAGTCCGCCTGGTTGAGGATGAGACGGTTACGCCCCAGCCGGAGGGTCAACTCGCTCAGTTGATCGTCGGCCGCACTGCGGATCTGCCGTGAGGCTGTTGGCCCCAGCGCGGGAACCCAGCGCAGAAAATCGGCCACGGTGAATTTGCCACCGTCGTACGTAGCCAGGCTCTTGCGGGAATTCCACATGCCACGTTCGTCGTCCATCGCCTGGCGAATCAGCGCCGGGGCACTGGAGGACACCCGCAGATTCTTCTGCTCGCCCAGCTGAATGAGGTAGAGCGAGTCGAGCCGCTGCTCCGCAATTTCCCGCAACCAGTCGAGCAGCGGCCCTCGCACATCATCCCGTGAGGGACGCTTGATGATGTGGATGCCGAAGGTGGTGAAGACCAGGTCGCTGATCTCCCCTTCACCGAGCAGCCAGCCGGCCGAATCGAACTGGGCCACGAACGATCCCCGTGGACTTGGTGGGAGGTAGCCACCCTCGTTCCGGCTCCCGGGATCGCCCGAGTACTCTGCGGCCAGGGCGGCGAAGTTGCCGCCCCGGCGTGCCTGGTTCAGCACACCGCGGGCGTCGGCCCGCGTGGCTTGGCGGACCGCCTCCGAGGCCGATGGCGCCACCGAGAACAGGACGTGCTGGAATATCCTGATCGAGTCGCTGTGGTACACGCTGTCGGCCGACGCTTCGGTGAGTGGGTTACGGCTGGTGACGAGGTGGTCGTACCACCGGTCGGCTTTGATCTCGGCGATGTCGGGCCACATGACCGCCGCCACCGAGGCCGAGTCTTCCGGCAACGTTCCCTGCGCCACCGCTTCGGCGATCAGGGTGTAGTCGAGCCACACGTTGGCCAGAAACTCCGCGGCGTCGGCGTTGATGTTGAGCCCCTTGATACGCGACAGCCAGTCGCCGAGTTGTTCGGCCCTCAGTTCGTGGTCGGCAGCCGTGGCGACGATGTCGGCCCGCGTGCTGAACATGTCCGAACACCCCGCCACAGCGAGGACGGCCAGCCAGAGAAGTTTCCGCATGCATACTCCAAACTTGAAAAGACCATACTGATTCGTCGGCGTCAGGCCGCACCCGCCACAGCCTCGAGCGCACGCACCAACGTCGGCGCCAGCGGTTCGCCGCCAAGTCGGATCAACCGCAACGACAGGGGGACCATGCGACGGACTTCCGCCCGCAACTGAACGTCTTCCAGCGCGATGGTGAGACCGGCCATACGCGGCGAGGCACCGGCCCGGAAGGTGATCCTGGCCTCCTGCCCCCGGATGAGCACGTGCTCCAACCCCAGGCGAGCCCCGAGCGCCCTGATTCGGGCCAGATCCAGTAACGTCTTGACCTCCGCCGGCGGCGGACCGAATCGCTCCCGGAGCTCGTCCCGAAGCTCCTTAACTTCATCAGACGACCCCGCCCGCGCCAGTCGCCGGTAGATCTCCAGTTTAGATCGGAAGAGCGTCGTGTAGGGAAAGAGTGTAGATCTCGGTGGTCGCCGTATCATTAAAAAAAAAAGTAAACAAAAAAATCAAGGCTGCAGATGCTTAACTTATAATATCAACGTCTGAATCGACGACTATATA
>CAJVYZ010000219.1 GCA_913009915.1 uncultured Gemmatimonadota bacterium
CCCGACATCCGCATAGCCCGGATCGACGACGGCACCGGCGGCGGCCAGGTCACCGAATGGCGTATGGAACGAGTGACGTGCCGAATGGCCGGTGGCTAGTGGCAGGTGGCAGGTGGCTGGTGGCTCAACGCCCGAAGCATCCAGTTTCCCCGGGAGATCGATATGGCAAAGGCTTTGGGTATCGGAGGCGTGTTTTTCAGGTCGCGGAATCCCAAGGCGCTCATCGCCTGGTACGCCGAGCACCTCGGCTTCGAACCCGAGAGTGACCACGACAGCGTATCGTTCAAGCCGGCAACCGTCCCGCCGGGCGGCTTCACCGTGTGGGGACCGTTCAAGGAAACCACCGACTACTTCTCCCCATCCGAAAAGCCCTACATGTTCAACCTCATGGTCGACGACCTCGAGGGCGCCCTAGACCAAGTCAAGGCAGGTGGCGCCGAGGTGATCGGTGAGATCGAGGAATACGACTACGGCCGTTTCGGCTGGTTCATCGACCCGGAAGGGCACAAGGTAGAGTTGTGGGTGCCGCCGGTGAGTGGCTAGTGGCGGGTGGCGGGTGGCGGGTGGCAAGGTGCGGGGCCGTGCTGGTTGGCATCATCCGCGAGCCGGACCGCTGATTGGTACGTGCGATTCATGGAACAGTGGAAAAACGAGCTGAACGCCTACCTGGCTACCACCTGACGATCCGCATAGTCCGCACACCGACTCCCGTCCGCCACTCTCACTCCCACCCACCCTGCCGGTGACTGTGTCCCACGCTAGTCGGTTGTCCCGTTCCCGCTCGTCCCGCCGCCATTCCCCTCTCCATCCGTCGGTGCGGCTTCGGCGACCTCGGGTTCGTCACTCAGCAATTGCACGATCAGCACCGCTGCCGTGAGCACCAGGATGGTGGGGAACAGTCTGGGGAGAATCTGACCGATGGGGTGCATGGTGGCTCCTTCTAGGTGACGCTACCGTTGCTTCTTCTTCTTGGGAAACCCCAATTCTGCGAGGGTCGCCTGGGTGGTCCCGACGTCGCGCCAGCTGTCCTCGTGGTATTGGAGGACAGCCACCCCGGCCGTCGGGAGGTTCTCGATGAAGTGCTTGGTGGCGCTGTTGATGAAATCGGTGAAGCCCGGGTTGTGGCCCACCAACACCACGTGATCCCAGGAATCGTTCAACCCACGGACGATCTCGAGCAAGACTCTGGCATCAGCTTGGTAGATGCGGTCGTCCACCTCGATCGTGTCGACCGGGTATCCGGCAGCTTCGGCAAACAGACGGGCCGTGGTGATGGCGCGCTTGGCGGGACTCGACACCAAATGGATATCGGCTTCCGGGTACTGCTGGGCAAAGCGGACGCCCATCTCCGGGGCATTGCGCTTGCCCCGCTTGTTGAGTGGGCGGTCCGCATCGGGAAGGCTGAGATCCTTCCAACTCGACTTGGCGTGACGGAGGAGCGTGAGACGTTTCATCGGGGCACCAAGGCAACCACACGGACCGGACCGCCGGACCCACCTTCGATCTTGGTGGGCAGGGCGATCACTGTAGCGCCGGTCGGGGGTAGACGATCGAGATTGGTGAGGTTTTCGAGACCGGGCACGTTGGACGAGGCCGCGATCCGATGAACCATGAAGTTGCTGGACGCGCCGTAATCGATCGAGGCAACATCCACGCCCAGGACCGCCACTTCCCGTGCCTTGACCAGCACGGCGACCGCATCGGGCCCGAAACTGGGAAAGTGGAGATTGGACGCGTCCCCCGGGGTGTCGTCACCCAGGTAGGCTTTAACGTCGGGCCACCGGTCGCTCCAGCCGGTCAATAGCAGCACTATGGTCGCCGGAGCAATGGTGCCGTGCTCCGATTCGAACGCGGTAACGTCAGCGGCAGTCAATCGGTAGTCGGGGTCCGAGGCCGCTTGCTCGCGGATGTCTATCACCACGGCGGGCCCCATCAACCGGGCCACGGGTATCTGGTCGACCGTCTGCCCCTTGGCGTCGAAGTGAATCGGCGCGTCGATGTGCGTGCCACCGTGCTCCGGGGTCGAGAACGCATTGGCCGAGTAGAACCACCCTCCGTCCGTCGCCCCATACGCCAGTTGTTCCAAGGCGAACCGTGACGGCGAGGTCGGCCAGAACACCGACTCGGCGTTGAGCGAATGGGTGAGATCGACAATGATGTACCGGTCCAGATCGATACCCTGGCCACGCAGCAGCGGGGCGCCACTCACAATCAGGCTCCCGGCGATGCCCACGATCGGCAGGATGCTCAGCTTCATCTCACACCTCCTGTCGAAGTTTAGGGAGCAAGAGGCACCTGAGCAACAGGGGGGAGGGGGAGGGAATCATGAATGCCACGAATATTGAATGCCAGCAATATTGAGTACTCGATCGGAAGATGAGGGCTGATCGATCCTCATTCAATTCATTATTCACTATTCCTGGCACTCAATATTCGTGGCATTCATCCCAGCTTCCACCATTGTCCACTGTAGCGCCAGCTGATCCCGAATGGGCATCGGCCGAAGGCCCGCTTGGCGTGATTCGGCCTTGATGGCGGCGGGCTCCGCACCTCTCTCGATCGAAGTCCGCCACCCCTCGATCCGCTTGCGCCACTCGACAGCCACCGGATCGGGCGGACCGAGGGTTTCCCCTACCCCCGGCAGCAGAAATAGCGGCATCTCCGACACCATGGTGAGCGCGTCGCCCCCGCCCCCCAACCCGCGGATCGTTTCCATAGAACTCGGCCGGAAGCGCTCCGCCATGGCCTCGTCGCCCAACCCCCGGAAGTGCTGCCGCATCGACTCCGAATCAGGCCGGGTACAAAATCCCCGTCCCAGCCTGACGAAGCCTTTCTCCCCATGGCGCTCGACGTCATGCAGCCGATAGCCCAACTCGGCCACGCGCGCGCCACAAGTCTTCTTGAAGGACTCGAGGCGATCGTTCCACGAGTGCTCTACCAGGAACCACGGCCCAGCGGCAAAGCCCATACCGTGGAGTGAAATGTGCATGGTGAACGGGCCGTCCGCTGCGAGCCACCACTGGTAGGCGGCCCTGTTTTCGGGCCGAGCACCGGCGTCCTGTTGGTTCCTGGGAAAGCCGAATTCGATGTCGTCGCCCGGCAGCTCACGAACCACCCCGGCGAGATAGCGTCCCAGGTCATATGCCTCGTCATCACCGTCATACCACGCTCGATTGCGAGCCTCGCCATCGGGATTGATGTGGGGGATGATCCACCACTCATACCGATCCAGCAGCGGATCGTCGGCGGGGAGGGCGGCGAAATAGCCTGCCAGGTGGTTTAGTAGCCTGGGCCCCACCGGCTCGTCGGCGTGGCAGCCACCGAGCAGACTGATTCGACGTGCCCCAGTCCCGAAGCGGAAGCCCCGAACCGCTCGTCCTTCCCGGCTCTGGCCGAGTTCTTTGCCACCCGTGGCAGCGACGGGATCGGCGGCGAGGATGGCGTCGATGGGAGGGAACATGAGTGGGCGTAGGGCGTGGGGCGTAGGGCGTAGGGCGTAGGAAATGTGGCAGCAGTAGTAAGTCGAGGTCAGCAAACTAGCAAAAGAACACGGAATTCAGTGGCACGCGCCAGCGCACTACGTACTGGCACTTACGACACCCTACGCCCTACGGCCCCACGTCCCACGCCCCACGCCCCACGCCCTACGCCCCACCCACTCTCTTCACAATCCACCGATTCAACACCAGCACCAGTGCCAGGGCCACCGCCCACTGGAACAGCACCGTGCCCACGTTGGCCTCCTGGAATGGGGCCAGCCAGTCCGGATCCCAGCCGCGGGCCTGATACAGCCACCACACCAGCAGCACCACCGCCTGCACCGGCACCAACACGCCGATGACGAAGTCCCACCAGCGGCCGACGTGCCACTTGGAGTCGGCGTGATTGAGTTGTTCCTGGCGGAAGCGCTTGACTCCGTAGGTAATGATGGCGATGGCGAAGAACAGGCCGCTCACCATTAGCCCGACGCCCCACACCCAGTCCTGGTTGCGCAGGAACGCCAGCGAGGCCACGGATGGAAGGCCCAGCAGGAACCCCACGGAACCGACGACTTGCACGGCCCGCCCGCGGGTCACACCCAGATCCACCAGGGCACGGGTCCCCAGCTCGACCATGGCGATCAGGCTGGTGATGGCGGCGAAGGCGAGCGCCAGAAAGAACAGCGCCATGAACAGCCGGCCGAAGGGGATGGTGGCGAACAGCTGTGGCATCCACACGAACGTCAGGCCCTCGTTGCTCTGGGAAAAGATGGTGGTGCGCATCAATTCCGGCGTCAGCTCGGCGCCACTCTCGATGGCCTGAACCAGTGACGGATAGGCTGCCAGGGCTTCGGGATTCGACTGCAGGTTGGCAACCAACCCGGGTACCACCGAGAACACGGTGCACATCACCATGACCCCCGCCGTAAGCGAGATCATGTTGTTGACGGTCGGCAGAATGAAGGCGTTCTGGACCGTATCCTCCCTCGGCGGCAGGTAGGCGGCGTAGCACAGCACCAGCCCCCAGCCGGCCCCCGTGTCCCACGCGTTCTGAGTCAGGCCTTCGATCCACAGGCGCGCGTTGGCCAGCTGTCCCCAGTCGACGCCGAACAGGTAGGCCAATCCGTCACCGGCCCCGGGCAGCGTCACCGCCCGAACGGTGAGCAGCACCACCAACACCAGCAACGTCGGCATGAGGATCTTGGCGACGCGTTCGATGAAGTTGACGCCGCGAGCAACCACGAACGTGGCGAGCCCGATAGCCATGCCGTGCGTAAGTGCCGGCCACCAGGAAGTGCTGTAAGTCGTCCAGAACTCGCCGGGATTGGCCTCCGGCACCTGGCCGGTAATGGCGGCGGCGGTGAAGCGGAAGGTCCACCCGGCCACCACCGAGTAGTAGAACATGATCGCCATGGTGATGAACACCACGAAGGCGCCCATCCAGGCCCAGCGCGGGCCCATCAGCCCCATGAACGCCTTGATGGGACCGCAGCGCAGCTTCCGGCCGATGCCGAACTCCACCAGCACCAGTGGAATCGACCAGAGGAACAGGAACACCACCCAGGTCACCAAGAACTCGCCGCCACCGTTCTGAGCGGCGATTCGAGGAAAGCGCCAGATGTTACCGGTGCCGACCGCCATGCCGAGCATGGCGAGCATCATGCCGAGGCGGGAGCTGAAGTAGGGCTGCTGGGTCATGGGGCGATGAGAATCATGAATAATGAATGCCACGGGAATGGTGAATGATGAGTTGCTTCCGGCGATCGGACTTCACTTCACTATTCACTGGCAGTCACCATTCGTGGCATTCGTGGCATTCATCATCTGGCATGGGCAGCTCGGCCGTCGGAATCCCGTTCTAGTTAACGTCCCGCGGCGAGATTGTCGAGACGGTTGCTGAGGGGACGATTCCACGCAACCTTGTTTGACATCTCCAGCCCATGTGCCAGAGGAATCCCATCATGCCCCGACTCATCCAGCAACCGACCGTCATCCCGTGCGTTGGCACCAGGCCCAAGCGGATTCAGGAGTTT
>CAJVYZ010000220.1 GCA_913009915.1 uncultured Gemmatimonadota bacterium
CGGCCCGGCTCGCTCCGACGGCGGCGTCACCGAACGCAGCCGCCAAGTCCTCGATCAGTTTGAAATTTTCGGGTCCCTTGAGACCCCGGCCGCCCGCCACCACTACCGTCGCTTCCGCCACGTCGAGAGCGGCGTCGGCGGGAGCCTTCACTTCGGTGACCGTCACACGTGTTTCGAACTCCGGTACCGATACGTTCTCCACCGCACCCGCTTTGGGCGATTCGGCGAGCGGAACGGTGTTGGGTCGCACCGAGAGCACCGCCGGCGAGCCGGTGAGCTTCACTTTCTGCAGCGCCTTCCCGGCGTACACCGGCCGAGTGGCCACCAGATGGTCGCCGTCAACGGTGCAACCGGTGATTTCGGAGGCGTAGCCGACCCCCAGCTTGGCGGCCACCCGCGGCGCCAGGTCTTTGCCTGTGGCGGTAGCGCCGAACACGATCGCAGTGCAGCCTTCGGCCGCGGCAGCTACCGTGGCGGCATAGCCATCAGGTTGGTACAGTCCGAAACTGGCGTGGTCGGCCGTCAATACCCGATCGGCGCCGTAGGTCGCAAGTTGTTCGACACCACTCACCGTGCCGGCGCTCACGACCAGGGCATCGACCGTGGCGCCCATGGTGTCGGCCAGCAGCCGGGCCGCGGTGACGGTCTCGTAGGACACCTTCCTCAGCGCGCCGTCGCGTTGTTCCATTACGGCAAGAATAGTGGCCATGTTCTATAACACCTTCGCTTCGTTGCGAAGCAGGTTGATCAGTTCGGGAACGGCATCGGGGCCTTCGCCCACGATCTTCCCCTCACTCCGGGCAGGCGGCAGCTCGAGACCCAACACCTCGATACTGCCGGCGGCCAACTCCACCGGCTTGACGTCGAGCGGCTTCTTCTTGGCCGCCATGATGCCCTTGAGTTTCGGCAGCCGGGGCTCGTTGAGGCCCTTGTCGCAAGTGAGCACGGCCGGCAACCGGCAGGTGGACACCTCCACTCCGCCTTCGATCTCCCGCTCGGCGGTGACGGCCCCGTCTTCGATCGAGAGGTGGGCCACCGTCGTCACGCAGGGGAGGCCCAGGAATTCGGCAGTCATTGGCCCGACCTGGTAGTTATTGTCGTCCACCGCAAGCTTGCCGAACAGGATCAGGTCGAAGCCTTCGCCCTCCATGGCATCGGCGAGTGCCCTAGCGACCACCAGGCCGTCGGCGCTTCCCTCAGTCTTGAGGAGGACACCGCGGTCGATCCCCATGGCCAGCGCGGTCCGGATGGTTTCTTGGGAGGAGTCGCCGCCGAGGGAGTAGACCACGGTCTCACCCGCGCCGGCCTTTTCCTTGAGCGCGAGCGCCTCCTCGATGGCGTACTCGTCAAAAGGGTTGGGGACGAACTTGACCCCGGCTTCGTCTATGGACTTGCCGTCTCCGCCCACCACGATCTTGGCTGTGGTGTCGGGGACGCGCTTGAGACAGACTGCGATCTTCACGGAGATAGCCCTCGTCAGGATATGATTTCGGCGCCTTTTCGGGGCGCGTCATAGCGTTAGAAAATAGCGTCCCGAGCGGCGCAAAGGGAGGGCTGCGGGGCTGCGCAATCAATTCGAAGCAGGCCATTCCCTGTCAAGCACCACCTCCGCCCATTACCGCCCCCTACCGCCATACCGCCTTACCGCCATACCGCCTTACCGCCATACCGCCATACCGCCTTACCGCCATACCGCCCTACCTAAACGCCTGCTTCCCCGTAATCGCCAAGCCCAGAATCAGCGAGTGCATGTCATGGGTACCCTCGTAGGTATAGACCGACTCCAGGTTGGCCATGTGCCGCATCGAGTGGTACTCGGCCAGGATCCCGTTGGCGCCGAGGAGCCGGCGCGCTTCGCGGGCGATGTCGCAGGCCATGTTCACGTTGTTGCGTTTGGCCAGGGATACCTGCTCCGGCGTCATGGTGCCAATATCCTTGAGGCGGCCGAGCTGCAACGTCAGGAACTGAGCCTTGACGATCTCGGTGAGCATGTCGGCCAGCCGTACTTGCTGGATTTGCGTGTGCGCGATCGGCTTGTCGAACATGATCCGGTTGAGACCGTAGCTCACCGCCTCGTCGTAGCACGCCATTGCCGCGCCGATGCCACCCCAGGCGATGCCGTAGCGCGCCTGGGTGAGGCACATGAGCGGGCTCTTGATGCCGTCGCTGTCCGGCAGGAGGGCGTCCTGGGGAAGGTGCACATCCTCGAGGTGGAGTTCGCTGGTGTCCGACGCCCTGAGCGACAGCTTCCCCTTCTGGTCCTTGCTGGTGAAGCCGGGGGTGCCGGTCGGGACAATGAAGCCGCGGATGGAGCTGGAGTCGTCGATGTCGCCGGTCTTGGCCCACACGATAGCCACCGTGGCCTGCGACCCGTTGGTGATCCACATCTTGGTGCCGTTCAACACCCAGCCGTCATCGGTTTCCTTGGCGGTGGTGATCAGTCCGGCGGGGTTTGAGCCGAAGTCGGGTTCGGTAAGCCCGAAGCAGCCGATGTCCTCACCGCTCGCCAGCCGCGGCAGCCATGTGGTACGCTGCTCCTCCGAGCCAAATGCATGGATGGGATACATCACCAGAGCGCCCTGCACCGAAGCGAAAGACCGAATACCGCTGTCGCCCCGCTCCAGTTCCTGCATGATCAGCCCGTAGGCCACGTTGTTGAGGCCGGCACAACCGTATTCCTCGGGGAGGTTGGCCCCGTAGAAGCCCAACTCCGCCATCTGGGGGATGAGTTCCTTGGGGAAGCGCCCCTCGATGTAGCACTGGCCGATGATGGGCATGAGGTTTTCGTCGACCCAGGTGCGTACCATGTCCCGGACGGCGCGCTCTTCTTCTGACAGGAGGGAGTCGAAATTGTAAAAATCGACGCCGGAGAAGGTGCTAGACATGGGGTTCCTTGGTGTGTGTTGTGCGACGTGCGTTGGGCGTTGGGCGTTGGGCGTTGGAGTGCGGAGGTCGGAGAAGATACTACCGTCCGTTACCGCCCAGTACCGCCCTCGCTGCCGCCGGTGCCACGCCCACTTCCCGGGCCTTGGTGCGAAACTCCCGGCCATGATCCACCGCTCTATCCGTCTCCGCCTGCCATTGGTGAACCATCTCATGCAGCACGGTGTGTTCGACCTCGGCCCAGCCGTCGCGCCGGAGGTGCCGGCGACTGATGGCGATGCTGATCACCTGCTTGTTCCGGGCGTCCAGGCACAACTCGCCCAGACTGACCTTCATTCTGCTGGAGAGCCGGAACGGGACATCGGCCAGGGTGCCTTCGAACCACTGGACATTGAGGCCGCGGTGCATTTCCCGCAACCGCTGGAGCACCGCCTCGTCGCCCGGCCGGAGCCGCTCCAGGCGTACGGGTCCCTTGCTGCTGGGAGCGTACGCGTGCACCGGGAACAACAGGAATTCTCGTTCGGCGGCCCGCCTCCGTTCTCTCGACTGGCGCGCGTCGATGAACCGCAGAATAGCCCGCAGCACCCGGTCGGGAGCGTGGCTGTAGCCGCGATGCAGCCGCAGTTGCCCGCGAGCAGTGACGCTCAGCATGACAGTCCTGTTGCTGTGGGTGGCAACCTCCATGTCCGCCGCCAGGCCCAACTGTCTGAGCCGAGTGCCGAGCAGTCGCTCGGGAGTCATGGTGAACGAGGCGGCTTCAGGCAGGACTGGCGACACCTGCCCCCCGCCCTGGCTGAGTCGGCCGGACGAAGCTGTGCTGATCCGACGCCCGGAACGTCGAGCGGTCGCGCTCCCAGCGCATGTGCTGAATATGTACCGCCTCATCGTCGATACGGATCACGTTGAAAACCGAAGGTCGCTTGCCGCGCGAGCGCGAGCTGTGGGTGCCGACGGTACTAACGGGAAGCACCCCGTCGATTTGGCCGATGCCTTCCTGGTGATCGTGGCCACACAAGACGACGTCCGCCCCGGTACGTCTGAGCCGGGTCTGTGCGCTGCGCCAGTGAGCCAGCCCCATCCGCTGGGACAGCTGGCCGCGGAGCACGTTGTGGTGCAGTACCACGATGCGGGCGTCCTCGGGTGCGGCCTCTAAAAAGATTCGTTGGAGCCGATCCGTTTCCGGCTTGGGGAGGTGGCCCTTGACCGTGACGTCGTTGGGGTTCCAGGTCAGCGCGCCTAGGGAGAACCCGTAGGCGGTCAACGCTCCGGCCAGGACGGCGCCGGGAACGTGGATCACCGGTGTGAGATCCTCATCGATGTACTGGCGGTACTTGGTGAACTTGACCCGCTGACCTCGGATACCGAAGGGACTCTGCCACCACTGCACGTCGTGGTTGCCGGGGACGACCAGCGTGGGAGCGACGGCGTTCATCTGATCGAGGAACACCAGGGCCCGCTGGAACTCGCCGTGCCGTGCCCGCTGCGTCAGATCACCGGAGATGGCGATGGCGTCGGGTTCGAGTTCCGGCGCTGCCTGCACCAGTGCGGCGACTTGCTCCAAATCGCAGGGCCACCCGAAGTGGACGTCGGACACGTGGATGATGGTCGTGGTCACTGGCAAGCCCTCACACCGTTGCGTACCAACGCTTCCCACGGCATCGATACTTTCATTTCACAAGGTCCTGCGCTATGCGGGAGACGATGCGCCGCACCAGAACGTAGGTCGCTATCACAGCCACCATACCATAGATCCTGGCCAGCTGCACGTCGGGCGGCACGCTGAGCAGCACCCAGACACCAACCGCAATTGTCGAGGGGATCGCCGCCAACCGGCCGATGCGGCGAGCCCGGTGTTTCTGTTCCTCGCGGCACACGGGGCACACGTCGCCCCACTGGATCTTGGCGCCCTTGCGACCGCAGCGGGCACAGGGGACTTCAAGAAAGCCGTCGTGCGACTGCATCACCGAACTCCGAGGTGGTAGCCGTGCCTTCCCGACATGACCGGGGGTATCCAGGGGGTACGGCTCACCGGGGTGAGTAACGGCAGCCCGGCGGATCGGGCGGGTATGCGAGCCGAAGACGTCATCACCAGAATAGGCCGCTACCAGGTCGCCAATCTCCGGGACATGTCGGCCGCGCTCAAATCGTACAAGCCCGGCGATGAAGTCGACATCGTCGTGCTACGGGCTGGCGTCGAGCATCGAACCACGGTGACCCTGGGCCGGCGGGGAGAGTGATGCCTGTCCTCCAGGCCCATTCGATCGTCGCGGCCTTGCGGGCCGCCTTCTGTCAGGACGTGGCCCGACAACAACTCCTGCAGCAAGCCGCGGACCGGATCCAGGCCGCGGGCCCACCTTACACATCGGCTTACCTGTACATGGTCCACGACTCGGAGCTGCGACTCGAGGCCTACGCCGGGCGGCCAACCGAGCACACCACCATTCCGGTGGGCAAGGGGATATGCGGATCGGCCGTGGCGTCGGGTGTCAATCAAAACGTGGGTGATGTGACCGCGCGGGACGAGTACCTCGCCAAGTTCAAAGACCGCGGGCTGATAGATCGGAAGAGCACACGTCTGAACTCCAGTCACACTGATAGAGCTCGTATGCCGTCTGCTGCTTGAAAA
>CAJVYZ010000221.1 GCA_913009915.1 uncultured Gemmatimonadota bacterium
CTGGCTTCGGTGAGGCTGATCTCATGGGCCTCCACTCCGACGGTCTTGGCCATCGAGACGCCTCGCAGGATCTCTTCCCACCGCTCCTGGTCGGGGGCGACCGAGATCGAGCCGGAGGTCGTATACCCCGTGGCCTGGCCGGTCTCGGCCTCGAGCTCCTCGAACAGGCGCGCCGAGTATGTGGCGAGCTTCGTCAGGCTGTGCGACGACTTGAGCTGGCTGACCAGCCCGGCGGCGTGCCAGGTCGTGCCCCCCGTCAGCGTTCCTTGCTCGATGAGCAACACGTCGGTTAGGCCCCGCTTCGTCAGGTGGTAGGCGATCGAACATCCGACGATGCCGCCGCCGACAATGACCACCTGGGCACGAGCGGGGAGCTCCTCGATGGTCACTGCGGACGCATCGCCTCGGGAGCGAGCTTGATGGGGAATCGTTCCCGGATGCTCGCGTCAATGCTCGGATCGACGTGGCTGGGGTAATGCTCGGCGAGGGTCGCCCGCACATAGTCGTGTGCTCTATCGGTTGCGTCCCTCGCCCCGGCATCCCTCCAGTCGTCTGGGCTGAGGCGATCCCCGATCAGTGGGTAGATGTACTCTTTTTCCATCAGCTCGAGCGTCTGGGAACTGCCGAGAAAATGGCCGGCCCCGTTGACGACCTCACCGATGACGTCGGCAGACATCGTCCCGTCGGTCACTTCGATACCCCGCACCGTGCGGTTGATCGCACCGAGCATGTCGTTGTCGATGACCAACGCCTCGAGCGAACAAGCCAGCAACGAGCCGAGCATCCCCGCCGACTCACCCACGAGGTTGGCCCCGGCCTGCGCGGCCAAGGTCACCGTCATTCCTTTCTCATGACCTGCCTGGTTGTCTGGCAGCTTCGAATCACTCATCCCGGCCGCGGTACTCGATGGGAGGCCCAGCCAGTTCGCCGCCTGCGCCGCGGCCGCGGACAGGACGGCCTCCTCGCCGCTCCCACCGGTCATCGAGCCGGTGCGCAGGTCGGAGACGAACGGCCACAAACCCATCACGCAGGGATGACCAGGGGAAATGAGGTTCACACAGGTCAATGCAGCAAGGCACTCTGCCAGCGCCTGGGTCAGGGAGCCTGCGAGAGCAGCCGGTGACGTTGCTCCTGCCTGGCCTGCCGAGATCAAGTTGATGGGCAGGCCGGTTCGTACCTGAGCGACCAGACACTCGGCTGATTCGTAGGCAAAGCGCAGGGGCGGCACGACAAAGGTGTTGTTGGCGAGGACGAACGGCCGCTTGCGGAACTCACCTTGCCCACCAAGGACCATATCGAACATGTCGACGGCCTCGTATACGTGCTCAGGACGAAAAAACGAAGTGCCGATCGGCTTGGTGGTTCCCACCATCGCGGTGTAGGCCGTGTTGAGATCCAACTCCCTGGAGTCCTCTGTATCCCTGGTCACGATGGTGCGGAGGAAGAAGTGGATAGGCTCGAGGGTGTCGACGAGTCTGGACACGTCGTACAGATCGGCGATCGTCGACTCCCGGAACGTTCGCGTCTCGTAGTCGAGCATCGTCACCGCCGCACCGGCAGTGCCCATGTGCACCTTGTGGTCAGCCAGCTCGATCGAACGATCCTCGTCGAGGCCGTGCCAGATCCAGGACTTTGCCGCGACCTCGGTAACGATCCGTTCCACGACACCGCGCGGGAAGTGGAGGCGGTTGTTGTCATCGAGCGAGCCGCCGACGTCGGTGACCGCTTCCACGAACTCGGGGACGGGGTCGCCCATGCCGACGTCTTCGAGCAGACCCAACGCGGTGTCGTAAACGCGCTCGCAGTCGGCATCTGTCAACGGCCGGTAGCGTCCTCCCGTTTGACCGGGGTGCACAACCCTCTCCGCGGGTCCTGCGGCCCTCGCCGCGAGCCGTGCCCTTCGACCGCCACTTCGCCGTCCCATCAGGCCTGCAGCCTCTCGTTGTTCGGATCCCACGCAGGCTCACCCAGGACGGTTGCCGTGCGACGGTCGCCCATCACCGCTACCTCGAAACCCGACCCGGGTTTGGCGAACTGCGGCTCGACGTAGGCGAACAGGAGGCTTTTGCCCACCGTGTGGCCCCAGGCTCCACCTGTGGTGATTCCCACGAGCCGGTCCCCTGCGTAGACCGGTTCGTTTCCCCGGCAATCGGCATCGTGGGCGTCTAGCTCGGCATAGACGCAGATCGTTTCGACACTGCCCTCCTTGCGCCTCAGAGTGGCCGATTTACCTTTGAATTCCTTGTCGTAGTCGACGAAACGCTCGATGTCGGCTTCCACCGGTGTGATTTCCGTGGTCAACTCGCCACCCCATGCCTTGTAAGCCTTCTCGATGCGCATGACGTTCATCGCATAGCTGCCGAAGTCGACGATGCCGTGCTCGGCGCCGGCCCCTTGGATCGCCTCATACAGCTCCAGCATGGCGCCCATCGGATGATGGAGCTCCCACCCCAGCTCTCCAACATAGGAAACCCGCAGGGCGATGCATGGCACGCCGGCCACCTCGATCTCCCTTCCGGTTAGCCATCGGAAGCTCTCGTTGGTGAGATCGGCATCGGTCAGCTTTTGGAGCACATCTCGGGATTTCGGTCCGCTCACGCCCAGCATCCCCAGGTGATTGGTGGCGTCGGTCACCGTGACGTCTTCATCCGGCTCGATGTCGGCCTGCAACCAATCCAGATCGTGCTGCTCGCCCACAATGGCCGAATTGAGGTAGAACCGGTCGGGAGCGAGCCGGGTGATCGTCATCTCACACTCGATGCCACCAAGGTCCGTGAGCAGGTGGGTGAGTCGGAGACCGCCATCGCGGGTTGGGAGCTTGTTGGCGGCTAGTCGGTCGAGCAGCGCGGCCGCGTCCTTGCCCGTCACCTCGAATTTGGAGAAGGCGGTCAGATCGGCAACGCCGACCCGCTCCCGGACCGCCCGCACTTCCTCACCAACCGGGTCGAAGGCCGACGATCGCCGAAAGGAGTGCAGCTCAGGGCTCCCGTCCGGGGAGAAGTACTGGACACGTTCCCATCCCCAGACCTCCTGCCATTGCGCACCTTTGGCGTCGAGTTGTTCGTACAACGGTGTGCGCTTCACCGGCCGTCCCGCCTCACGGTATTCACCTGGCATGCGCACCTGGTACATCTCGTGATATTCGTCGATGGACCGCTCTTTCGTGTAGTCGCCCGGTGCATAAGGGCCGTAGCGCCGCGGGTCCATCTCGGCGACGTTGATCTCGGTTTGACCGTGCACCATCCACTGCGCCAGGAATTTCCCGGCGCCTGGGCCCTGGGTGATACCGATCGAGGCGCCCACGCACATCCAGTAGTTCGCCAAGCCAGGGGCGGGGCCCATGAGGTAGCCGCCGTCTGGAGTGTGGGTGATCGGTCCGCTGACCACCTTCTTGATGCCGGCCTGCTCAAACGACGGGATCCGCTCCGCCGCCAGCGCCAGCCAAGGCAGGAGCCGCTCGACCTCTGGGGGCGTCAGGTGAAAGCTGAGATCCCAATCGATGCCATCGATTCCGTACGTCTTCGCCCCCTCCGTCTCATAGGGGCCGATGATCAGGCCATCCTGTTCGCGCCGGAAGTAACACGACGCGCGTGGGTCGCGGGCAACGGGTGGTTCAAAACCGAGGGCTGCCATCTCCGGGATCGCCTCGGTGACGATGTACTGGTGGATCATCGAGACGATCGGGACTTCGAGGCCCACCATGGCGCCGAGTTGGGGACCGTAATGACCGGCGGCATTCACGACGTGCTCGGCGACGATCCGGCCCTTCTCGGTGATGACCTCCCATCGCCCATCTGTAAGCCGGCTCATGTCGATCACCCGATTGTGGCGGACGACCTGGGCACCGAGCCGCCTGGCTCCAGCCGCCATGGCGTTGGTGGTGGCGCTGGGATCGGCCCAGCCGTCGTGCGGAGTGTGGATTCCCATCGCGATGTCGGAGACGTCGAGCAACGGATGCAGCTCCACGATCTCGCTTGGGCCGATCAGATGCGATTCGACCCCGACCAGCTCCAGCATGCCCTGCACGTAGCGAAACCAGTCGACCTCGTTGTCGTTGCGGGCCAGGCGGACTGCTCCGCATCCGTGCCAGCCGGTGTGCAAGCCGGTCTCTTCCTCCAGCTTGGTATACAGCTCGGCACCGTAGGCATGTACCTTCGCCATGTTGAGGCTGCCGATGAAATGCGGTACCAGCCCAGCCGCATGCCAGGTAGAACCAGATGTGAGCTCATCCTTTTCGACGAGAACGGTATCGGTCCAGCCTTCATGAGCAAGGTGGTACAGCAGGCCGACACCCATGGCACCACCGCCAACGATGACACACTGTGCCTCTTCGCGCACCTGACTCCCTCCGGGCTGAGCTGAGCGTAGTTCCCAGCCTGATTCGCCGTCGGCCTGGGCGGCGTAGTTCTAGCCAGGGTGGGCGCGCTCGGCGCTGAACACCTTGGCTGCGCGGCGCATGACGTCGCTGATGTCCTCGAACCGGCCCTGGGCTGGAAACCGGAAGGCCGGACCGTGCACATGGAGGGCCCCGAAGATTCGGCCTTGCCCATCGACAACCGGGGCCGCGACCGAGTTGATGCCCTCCGCGAACTCTTCGAGTCCCCAGGCAACGCCGGCCTCGCGGATCCCCTCCAACCGGTCTCGTACTTCGTCGGGTTTGACAACCGTCTGGGGGGTGAACACCTCTAGCTCCCGATCCAGGTACCGGGTGACCCGCTCTGAAGGCCACGAAGCCATGACAACGAGCCCGGACGGCACGACGTGCATGGGAAGCGTCGAACCCGTCCAGTCCCGGACCTGGACAGGGGAGTCGGTGTCCACCTGCACCACGTATCGGACCCGATATCCGTCCGGTACCGAAAAACCGGACGCCTCGCCGATGCTGCCGGTCAGCCGCTCGAGGTGGGGGGCCACCTCCGCGGCCAGGGTGGCGATGGAGTCCAGCCCACCGAGGAGGTCTGCAATGGCCGAACCGATTCGATAGTCGAAAGAGTTCTCGACACGTTCTATGACGTCGATTCCCTCCAGGGTCGCGAGCAGCCTGGCAACGGTGCTCTTGGGCAGACTGACCCTGACCGCGATCTCGCTGACACCGGGTTTCACGGCCGCCTTCATGGCTATAGAGGCGTGATCCGCCAGAGCGAAGGCGGCGCGAATCTGCTCGCGTTCCCAGGGCGACTTCACATAGCGCAGACGCACAAAAGCGTCGGTGACGTCCACCAATTCGCATCCTTTTGTTCCTTCTACGATCTGGCGGTAGCAGTCGGCCGGCATACGGCCGCCGCCGACCAGGCCGATACGTTTAAACGTGCCCAGGGTGTGCTTGAGCTCCGCGAATAATTGCGGAAAATCGCTGATGACGGCATTGGGATATTCTTCGTTCGGCACCATGAACACGGGAAAGTTGCGCGTTTTCTTGACGGCGCTGTCC
>CAJVYZ010000222.1 GCA_913009915.1 uncultured Gemmatimonadota bacterium
AGTGACGGTATAGCTGGCACCAACCTTGCAGTGGTCTGTCCTGAGAGGGCCCGCTTGGGGCTTCAACTTGGGCCTATTCCGAAAGCGTGTGTGGTTTTGAAGAATATGTGGCCTGTTTGTGTGTGGCCGGGACTGTTGCTTGGGCTGAGTATTTGCGCGGTCTGGAGCAACCCGGCCAACGGCCAGATAACAGCGAATAATAGCCGTCTCTCGTTGCCCAACAGCCATATCCATCGGCCGTATGAGGCGCCGATCTTCATTACTGGCCACTTGGGCGTTGGGGGCAGTTTCCAGTATGAACACGGGGAAATGGATTACGGTGGTTCGTTTATCTTCAGGCCAGGATCCTCGGCAAATTTCTTTGATTTTCTGGGCAAGCTGAACAGCGCGATGGTGCTGCGCCTCGACCACCAGTCACTCGGCTCGGAAAGCCGCAATCTGTCGGCAGACCTGATCCTGCGCCGCTACTTCACCGATCGCGGTACTGCCGAAACCGAAGTCCTGCCCTTTGTGGGGCTGGGGCTTGGCGCCAGTGATGTGAACTTGCCCGCCGGCAGTGGTGCCACGAACTCGCGCTACTGGTCCTACGTGGCTGAAGCCGGGCAGGAGTGGTTCTTCAGACCAAAGGTTGTGGTGGTCGCCCGGTTTCAGTACCGATTGTTCAGCTACGGTGCTGTATTCGTAAGTACGTGGGCGATCAGTGGGGCGGTTGGTATTCCGGTGCCGTTTTCTTCTCCCTCCCCCCTCTTTTCCCTCTCCTCCCTTTCGTGAGTCGTTCTCTTTGATCAGGAGTCATATGATGTTACGCAATGTCATGACCCGCGCGGCGCTCGGGCTGCTGGCGGTCGCCGTTGTGGCGGCCCCGGTGGGGGCCCAGATCACCGAGGGCGTTACCGTCGAGGGGATCACCCAGTACACGCTCGACAATGGGCTCGAGGTGTTGCTGTTCCCCGATCAATCCAAGCAAACCGCCACGGTCAATGTCACCTACTTCGTCGGCTCGCGGCATGAGAGCTATGGCGAGACCGGGATGGCCCATCTGCTCGAGCACCTGGTGTTCAAGGGCACTCCCGATCACCCGGATATCCCGCAGGAGTTGACCGAGCACGGCGCCCGGCCCAACGGAACCACCTGGTTCGACCGGACCAACTACTTCGAGACATTTCAGGCCACCGACGAGAATCTCGCCTGGGCCATCGACCTCGAAGCCGATCGCATGGTCAACAGCTTCATCTCCGCAGTGGACCTCGAGTCGGAAATGACGGTGGTACGCAACGAATTCGAGTTGGGCGAGAACAACCCCTTCGGGGTGACGATGCAGCGGACCCTGTCGACCGCGTTCGTGTGGCACAACTACGGCAAGTCCACCATCGGGGCCCGGGCCGATCTCGAGAACGTGCCGATCGAACGGCTGCAGGAGTTCTACCGGAAGTACTATCAGCCCGACAACGCCATGTTGGTCGTGGCCGGCAAGTTCGATCAGGCCACTGTTCTCGAACTCATCGTCGAGAAGTTCGGGGCCATTCCCCGGCCGGACCGCACCGGGTACATGAAGATTTGGGACACCTACACACTCGACCCAACTCAGGACGGCGAGCGGTCCGTCACCGTCCGCCGGGTGGGCGACACCCAACTGGCGATGGCGGTCTACAAGGTGCCGGCCGGTTCGGATCCCGCGTTCGCGGCCGTGGACGTGGCAGCCGAGGTCTTCTCGGCCGAGCCGTCCGGCCGGCTGTACCAGGCGCTGGTGAAGCCGGGCCTGGCGGCCAGGGTCGGTGTCTTCGGCTTCCAGTTGCGGGAGCCGGGCGTGCTGCTGGCATTCGCCGAAGTCCGCATGGAGGGCGACCTCGACCTGGCGACGCTCGCCATGATCGAGACGTTCGAGACGGTGGCAGACCAGCCCATGACAGAGGAGGAGGTCGAGCGCGCCAAGACCAAGCTGCTGAAGAATATCGAGCTGGGCTTCAACGCCTCCGACCGGATCGGCATGCAGCTCAGCGAATGGTCTTCCATGGGCGACTGGCGCCTCATCTTCCTGCACCGCGACCGCATTCGCGACGTCACCGTGGAGGACGTGCAGGCCCTCGCCACGGCTTATTTCAAGCCGGCCAACCGCACCATCGGACGCTTCATTCCGTCCCCGGAGCCCGATCGTGCCGAAATTCCCGATCTGCTAGACGTGGCCGTGATGGTGGCCGGGTATGAGGGTATGACCGATGTGGCCGAGGGCGAGGCGTTCGACCCGTCGGTGGCCAACATCGAGTCGCGCACCACGCGCACGGCGTTCGACAACGGCTTCCAGGTAGCGCTGCTTCCCAAGAAGACTCGGGGTGAGTCTGTGGTGGCCCGCGGCAGGATACATTTTGGCGGCGAATCGGCGCTCATGAACAAGGCGACGGCGGCACAATATGCCGGCGGCATGCTGATGCGCGGGACGGCGACGAAGACCCGCCAGGAGGTCGAGGACGAATTCGACCGGCTGAAGGCCCAGGTGCGGGTGAGCGGCTCGGTGTCATCGGCCACGTTCTCCGTGGAAACCACTCGGGAGAACCTGGCCGATGTTCTGCGACTCATCGGTGAGGTGTTGCACCAGCCGGCGTTCGACGAGGCCGAGTTCACCGAGCTCAAGGAGGAGCGGCTCGCGGGACTGGAACGCCAGAAGTCGGAACCGATCCAGCAGGGCCTCCGCGCCTTCCGCCGTCACCTGACGCCCTACCCCAAGGGCCACCCGTCCTACATCCCGACGTTCGAGGAAGAGGTGGTGAACTTGAGCACGGCCTCCGTCGCGGAGGCGAAGACGTTCTACACCGACTTCTACGGCGTCGGCACCGGCGAGGTCGCCGTGGTGGGGGATTTCGATCCGGAGGAGATACTTCCGGTGCTCGAAGGCATCTTTGCCCAGTGGGAGAGCCCGCAGGTCTACCAGCGGATCGCCCACCCCTACCAGGCGGTGGAACCCACCAATCTGACACTGGAGACGCCGGACAAGGCCAGCGCCGTATTCTTGATCGGCAACACCATGCCCATCAGCGACATGGACGAGGACTACCCGGCCATGGTCCTGGGCGACTACATGCTCGGTGGCGGGTTCCTCAACTCCCGGCTGGCCACGCGAATTCGCCGGGAAGACGGCCTCAGCTACGCCGTGGGATCGCAGTTTTCCGCCATGTCACAGGATGAGAACGGGACATTTCTCGGGTACGCCATGTATGCCCCCGAGAACGTCGAGGCGCTCGAGGTTGCCTTCCTGGAGGAGATCGACAGGGTCCTAGCGGACGGCTTCACGGACGAGGAGATCGAGGCCGCCAAGGCCGGCTACCTCGATGGTCGCAAAGTGAGCCGGGCGCAGGACCGTGAACTGGCGGGGGGGCTCTCGGGCGCGCTGTACGACGGCCGCACCCTGGATTACGATGCCGAAATCGAGGCCGCCATCGCCGGCTTGACCGCCGAGGACATCGTGACCGCCATGCGCCGCCGGCTCGATCCGTCGGCCATGTCGATCGTCAAGGCGGGGGACTTTGCCAAGAACCAGGAGGAGATGGAGCCGACGCCGTAGGGGATGACGGTGGACGGCACGGGGAGGGGAAGGAGGGGGCAGAGGGGGCTAAGAGGGCAGAGGGGGCTAAGACGGCTAAGGGGGCTAAGACGGCTAAGGGGGCTAAGAGGGAAAAAGCCTCTTAGCCCTCCTCCTTCTCCGCGCCTCCCCCCGTGCTGTCCACCGTCCACTGCCTATCGCTCCGTTCCTCTAGCCCATAGATTTGGACAGACCCCATCCCGGAGGATCCTATGACTTACGACGAGATCGTCGCTGTCCTCGGGTTTGCCGGCGGTAACGACCAGCCGGTGCGCATCCTCACTACCAACAAGATGGAGGTCGTCGGCGTGCCGACCAGCGTAGACGCGCACATCGAGGCCCACGAGGTCTACCTGCTGCCAGCCGGGGCCGATGAAACGGAGATCGCCGTCAACCTTGGAGCCATCGAGTCGGTGGAGCTTATGTAAGCGGGGCAGCGGGGCCATGGGAGGCTACCTCAGTGGAGTCGCTCTCTTGCGCCTCGCTGCCCCGCCATGCCGCCGCCCTCACCATGCAGGGAACGCTCGGCCTGGTGTGCGATCCGCTGGGCGGATTGGTCGAAGTGCCGTGCGTTTACCGCAACGCCACCGGCGGTGCCATGGCGCTAGCCGGCATCGAGATGGCCCTGGCCGGTATCGAGTTTCCCATCCCCATCGACGAGGTGATCGACACCATGGGTGAGATCGGCGCCAGCATGGATGTGCGTTACAAGGAAACGGCGGGCGGTGGGTTGGCGGCGACGCCGACTGGGCGGAGGTTGGCGAGGGAGCGGTTGGTGCAGATAAGGCGGTAGGGCGGTAAGGCGGTAAGGCGGTAAGGGCGGTAGGGGGACCGAGTCGCGCCTCCCTCATGGTGTAGTTTAACTCGTTATATTACAATATGTTACAATCAACAGCCCTACCGCCCTACCGCCTTCCGTATGAAACATTTTGAAACGTCGGTGCGTACGTTCGGTGGGCCTCCAGTTTGGGCGCGTTGGCTGAACTGGTCTTATCGTATATATGTAAAGAGGTACCATGGTCATTCCTCCCGGCGCATTGGATTTGGTCCCGATGATCCCCATCGCCGCGATCGTGATGTACGGCTTGGTCAAAGTGAGCCGGTCACCGATCGGCCAAGCGCTGGCCCGGCGGATCGAGGGGCAGGCGCTGGGGGATACTGAGGATCAGGTGGTCGAGTTGGAGGAGCAGCTGCATAGTCTCGAGACCCGGGTGCTCGAGACACAGGAGCGCCTCGATTTTACGGAGCGTCTCCTGGCACGTGCTGGCGATCGGGGCGCACGATTGCGACCTGCCGAGTGGAGCGATACCCCCGACGCGGGCATTGCCACCCCAGTGTAGCCGGAGCTGAATCCATGTGGCACGATTTGGTACCTATCGCCGGGATGGTGACCGGCCTCCTCATGACCGGGATGGTAACCTGGGGGCTCGTCAGTGTCTTCCGCGGCCCTGTGGGACAGGCCCTCGGCCGGCGGATCGGCGGGCACGGTCCCGATCACTTGGAAGACGAGGTGCTCGAGCTGCGCGACGTGGTGGCCGGCTTGGCCGACGACCTGCGTGACACCCAGGAGCGTCTCGATTTTACCGAGCGCGTGCTTTCTGTCGGCTCCGATCGCGGCGCACCGGTAATCGAGGAGACGGGATCGACTTCAGCCGACGGGATCTAAAGGCATGGAAGACATCATTGCCATCATTCTGATATTCGGTGGAGGAACCATGTTCCTACTGGCGGTTAGCCCGGTGGGCCGGGCGATCGCCGACCGAATCCGCCGCGCCGCGCCAGCGGAGATCGGAAGAGCGTCGTGTAGGGAAAGAGTGTAGATCTCGGTGGTCGCCGGATCATTGAA
>CAJVYZ010000223.1 GCA_913009915.1 uncultured Gemmatimonadota bacterium
TCGTACAGCTCGTAGATGCTGCGAATGAACGGATACTCCACTTTGGGCGTAAGTTTCGTCCAGTCGCCGCTGGCACTGATGAGCATGAGCGGCTTGGGTGCGAACAGTGCGCCGATTTCCATGTTCTCAGCGCCGAGGCGAAGGCCGGGAGCGTTCTCGCAAATGCATCCGCCCTGCATCGTGCTGGAAATCATGTTGACAGGCGCTGCCACTTGGACGCGCTCGTCCACGGCGGACAGGATGAAGGCCTGAGTGCCGCCTCCCGAGGCGCCGGTGACGCCGATGCGGTTCGGGTCGATGCCAAAGTCGGCGGCGTGCGTGCGAATGTAACGGATCGCGCGGTTCATGTCGTCGACGCACTCGGGAATCGTGAACTTCGGCTGGCTGCCATGGACCACGGCGAACACGGTGTAGCCACGTTTCAAGGGCTCGACCGCGATCACCGGTCGGATCAGATCGTGGCCCGAGATCCAGCCGCCGCTAACGCACAACACCAGCGCCGCGCCAAGCGGCTCACCCGCACCCTGGCCGAGTTGGGCCCGACGTTCATCAAGCTGGGGCAGGTGATGGGGATCCGGGCCGACATCGTGCCGGAGCCGTACCTGAGCGCCATGGCCACCCTGAGTGACCAGGTGCCCCCGCTGACGCCGGGAGAAGCGGAGCGGGTAATCGCCGCTGCCGAGGGAAAAACGGTCGACGAGTTGTTCGAGCAGTTCGATCCGGAACCGCTGGCCGCGGCCTCGTTAGGCCAGGTGCATCGGGCTCGCTACCAGGGGCAGGACGTGGTGGTCAAGGTCCTGCGGCCCGGGGTGGACGATCTGGTGCAGCGCGACCTGAAGATCTCCTTCCGGGTGTTGTTCGCCTTGCACGTGTTGTTCCCCAACCATCACGTCCGGGCCCTCGCCGCCATCGTCAACGAATTCGCCAAGCGGATCAACGAGGAACTCGATTTCGAAGAAGAGGCCCGCCACGCCGAAGCGCTGCGCCGCAACTTCGCCGACGAACCACGGGTGGTGGTGCCGCGGGTGTTCGAGGACCTCACTCGGCGGCAGGTGCTGGTACTCGAGTACATATCGGGCACCCGCATCGACCGGCTGCAGGATCGGATCGCCAACGGGGAAGTGCGGCTCGACGAATTGATCGCCACCATCTCCGAGTTGTACATCAGGATGATGTTGGTGGACGGCGTGTTCCACGCCGACCCGCACCCGGGAAACGTGCTGCTCGACGAACAGGGCCGGATCGTGTTCCTCGACTTCGGCATGGTGCTGGAGGTGGAGCAGGAGACCCGCACCCGGATCATGAAGACTGTGGTTGCCGCCGTGCGGCAGGACGCCGACGGAGTCATCAACGGGTTCTACGAATTGGGAATACTCGATCCCGACGTCGACCGCGGCACCGTGCGCGATGCGGCCCGCCATCTGATGGCGGTGGCGCACCGGGAGGACATGTCCTCCCGGCAGATCCAGCACATCGTAGAAGACGTGCTGCGCACCTTCTACCAGTGGCCGCTGATGCTGCCGTCGGACCTGGTGTACTTCGGCCGGGCCGCGGTACTGGTAGAGGGCATCGGCCTCCACTACGATCCCGAGTTCAACGCCATGGCGGCCATCCGGCCCGTGGTCACCCGCATGTCGCCCCAGCTGACGAAGACCTTGTTGGGTGTAAGCCCGGAACACACCCTGCTCGACTGGTCGGCGGAAGCGGCCAGCACGGTGCGGACGCTCAAGGACTTGCTGACCCGGGTGGAGCGGGAGGAACTGCGGCTCCGCTGGCACCCGCGCGACATCCTCGAAATGCAGCGGTTCCTGGCCCAGCAGGTACGCCGGGGATTGCTGGCAGTGTTTGCCTTCACCGTGGCGCTGATAAGCAGCATCGTGTACATGACCGTCCACCGGCTGGAGGTGTTGGTGATCGGCTTGCTGTTGTCGCTGGGGATGTTTCTGGTGGTGTTCGTGTTGCCGAGCCACTTGTTTCAGAATCCGATGAGGTTGAGGCCGAGATGGCCGATGGGGCGGTGAGGCGGACAGGCGGACAGGCGGTCAGACGGGCGGTATCAGGCGGTAGCGGGCGGTAATGGGCGGTAGTACCTTCGCGCTGCCCTCGCTGCCCTCGCATTCATTGCCCTCCGTGCGTCCGGGAGGCCACATTATGGGCATGCCTGCGTTCGAGCACATCACCACCGTCGAGGAATTGCTGGCGCTGCCGGAGGACGGTCTGCGGCAGGAGCTTCTGGCGGGGGAGCACGTCGTGACCCCGTCACCCCGGCCGGACCACGAGCGAGCCGTCCGGCGATTGCTCCCGTACATCATGGAGGCTATCGGTGAGCGGGCCGACCTGGAAGTGTTCACCCGTTCCGATATCTACCTGAGGGACGACACCTTGGTCGAGCCCGACCTGGTCCTGCTGATGTCGGATCCTGGCGCCCGATTCCGTGAGTGGTCCGAGGCGCCGGTGCCGCTTCTGGCGGTCGAGGTTCTGTCACCGTCCACCGCAGCGCGAGACCGCGGCATCAAGCGCCGGTTGTACCTCGAGGCTGGCGTGGAGGAGTACTGGATCGTCGATATCGACGCCCGGATGGTCGAACGCTGGCGCCTTGGTGACGTGCGGCCCGAGATTGTGGAGCAGGAACTCCGTTGGGAGTTATCCGTGGGCGTGACTGGAACCATCGATCTGGCGGTGATGTTCGAGAGGATCCGCTGAGGCGGAACAGACGGTCAGGCGGACGGACAGGCCGCCAGTGATTGACGATTGAAGAAGTGTGGGTAAACCCGAACTCCCACCGCATACCGCACACCCTCCTTGCCCCTCGCCCGCCCTCCCACCACCTTCCATATAATGAATCAGGACCAACTCCTCGCCGGGCTCGAGGCGCGCAACCCCGCCGCCCTCGCCCGGGCCATATCCATCGTCGAGAACGCCCGACCCGGTTTCGAGGCCCTCCTCTCGGCCATCCACCCCAAACTGGGTCGAGCCCACCGGATAGGCATTACCGGGCCGCCCGGCGCGGGGAAGTCCACCCTGACCGAATGCCTGGTCGCGGCCTTTCGGGCCGAGGATCTTACGGTCGCCGTGGTAGCGGTCGACCCCACCAGCCCGTTCACCGGCGGCGCCCTGCTAGGCGATCGCATCCGCATGGAATCGATCACCCTCGACGACGGCGTCTTCATCCGCTCCATGGCCACCCGCGGCTCGCTCGGCGGCCTGGCCACCACCACCCGCGAAGTGTGCGACCTGCTCGACGCCGCCGGCTTCGACCGAATCCTCATCGAGACCGTGGGTGTGGGCCAGTCGGAACTCGACGTGGCCGCCATGGCCGACACCAGCGTGCTGGTGCTGACGCCCGAATCGGGCGACGGCATCCAGACCCTCAAGTCGGGTATCATGGAAATCGCCGACGTTTTCGTGGTCAACAAGGCCGACCGGTCCGGGGCCGACCGGCTGCGGCAGGAGATCGAGATCACCCTCGGCATCCGCAAGGGCAGCGCCTTCCGCAACATCCCGGCGCACCACGGGGCGCTCGAATCGGGTCCGGCCGCCTCCGAACCGGACAAGGCCGAGTGGCGCCAGGCGGTGTTGGGCACGGTGGCGGTGGAGTGCCGGGGCGTCGACGAGCTGATCGCCAGTCTGGCGGAACACTGGGAGTGGCTGGAGGCTTCTGGTACTTTACGAGAGAGACGGAGGCGCCGGATCAGGGACCGCACCCGGGACGTGGTCAACCGGGCGGTGAAAGCCTGGATCTGGTCGGACACCGAGGCCGACCGCCTGATCGAGGCACGGCTGGACGAGGTGGAACGGGGAACGGTAAGTCCGTACGAGGTGTCGCACGAAATCCTGGACGGCTTGAAACAGGGCACGAAACTATGACTGCGTTGAACGACGAGCACGACGGCCGGCCTATGGCCGAGCGACTGGCGGCGCGGGACGAGGAGATCGAGCGTCTCGTGGCGGAGCTGAGTGCCTGGCGCGAGCAAGCGGCCGGCCTTCCCACCCGAGATGACGGCGAGTTCACCTCCGTCTCCGGGCGCACTGTCGAGCCGCTCTACACGGCGCTGGACGCGTCGGACAAGCTACAGGAAAACCTGGGGCTTCCGGGACAGTATCCGTTCACCCGCGGCGTCCACCCCACGGGCTACCGGGGCAAGCTGTGGACCATGCGGCAGTTCGCCGGGTTCGGCACGGCCGAGGACACCAACGAGCGCTTCAAGTTCCTGCTGTCGCGGGGGCAGACGGGGCTGTCGGTGGCGTTCGATTTCCCGACCCTCATGGGTTACGACTCTGATTCTGCGCGCTCCGAAGGCGAAGTGGGCAAGTGCGGCGTGGCCATCTCCAGCCTGGCCGACATGGAGACGCTGTTCGACGGCATCCCGCTCGACCAGGTGTCGACGTCGATGACCATCAACGGTCCGGCCGCCATGCTGTTCTGCTTCTACGTGGCCGCGGCCGAAAAGCAGGGCGTCGACATCAGCAAATTGCAAGGCACTGTCCAGAACGACATCCTCAAGGAGTACGTGGCGCAGCACGCGTGGGTCTATCCCGTCGAACCGGCCATGAAGATCATCGTGGACATGTTCGAGTGGGCTTCCGAGCACACGCCCAAGTGGAACACCATTTCCATTTCCGGCTATCACATCCGCGAAGCGGGCGCCACCGCCACCCAGGAGCTGGCCTTCACGCTGGCCAACGGTTTCTCCTACGTGCAGCATGGCCTGGACCGCGGGCTCGACGTCGATCAGTTCGCCCCGCGGCTTTCCTTCTTCTGGGATGTGCACAACGACTTCTTCGAGGAGATCGCCAAGATGCGGGCCGCGCGGCGGATCTGGGCCCGCCACATGCGCGAGCGCTTCGGGGCCAAGAACCCACGCAGCTGGAAGATGCGGTTCCACAGCCAGACGGCCGGGGTGTCGCTCACGGCGCAGCAACCGCACAACAACATCGTGCGCGTCGCCTACCAGGCCATGGCCGCGGTACTCGGCGGCACGCAGTCGCTCCACACCAACGCCTTCGACGAGACGCTGGCGTTGCCGACCGAGGAATCGGCTCGCATCGCCCTGAGGACCCAGCAGGTGCTGGCCTACGAGACGGGCGTCCCCAACACCACCGATCCCCTGGCCGGCTCCTATTACGTCGAAGCGCTAACCGACGAGATGGAACGTGAGGCCGAGGGCATTTTCGCCGAGATCGATGCCCAGGGTGGTGTCACCGCCGCCATCGAGAAAGGCTGGCTCCAGCGGCAGATAGCGCAGTCGGCGGCGCGGTTCCAGCGCGAGGTCGAAGACGGCCGGCGCCTCGTCGTCGGCGTCAACGCCTTTACCGAGCACGATGAGCCGGATGTTGAGATCCTCACTGTCGGCGAGGATGCCGACCGGGTCCAGCGCGATCGTCTGGCCGCGGTGCGCGCCCGGCGCGAC
>CAJVYZ010000224.1 GCA_913009915.1 uncultured Gemmatimonadota bacterium
CGATCGGCTAATCCCCAGGTGTTCACCAATGCTGGTGAACCGGTATCGCTCGAGGTAGTATGCCAGGATATGGCGCATCCGTCCAAGATGGCGGTACTGGCGGACCCGGGTGATCCACGAGGCGGCGTCGATCTTCGGCTGATCGGGGTCCAGCTCCCACACGTGAAAGTACATGACGAACGGCGCCGAGTAGCTGTTGATCCACCGATCGACCGCCCTGCGTACCAGCGCGTGTGGCAACTGTCGAAACCAGTTCCCTCCGGCGATGGGGATGTTCCATCCAAACACCGTTGCCGTCGAAATGGGGAACTCCCACACGACCTGCTCTCCGAACAAGTGCGGATGCGCAAACCGCCGCCAAGGCTCCGCCGCGAACCGGCGGAACAGGGGGGCGACACTCGAGTCGTACTCGTAGCCTTCCTCGGCGAGGACGTCCAATGCCCAGAGATCCTCGAGGCGGAACCATCCATCGGCCACGCGGTACCCGAGTACCCGCGTTCCCGCCGCCCGTTCGATGGCTTCCCGGGCTCGAGCGAGGTCCTCGCGAAACTCCCCCGGCGTCATTTGTCGGAGATTCCGATGGTAGTAGCCCTTCGAGGCCACCTCGTGGCCCCGATCGGCGACTTCACGGACCAGTTCCGGGAGTTGTTCCGCGACCCAGCCGAGTACGAAGAACGTTGCCCGAACTCCGTGGTGCTCCAGCAGGTCGAGAGTCCGGCGGGTACTCTGGGCCAGCCGGGTCTCAAAGCGATACCACTGGCCGTGCTGAATCAGCCGGTTGAACGCCCCGACGGGGTAGTAGTCCTCCAGGGCGACCGTCAGAAGATGGCGGCGGGAAACGGAGGGCACGGATCCGGTGATGGCAACCTCGTCCAGTGGGTGGTGCTCGGTACGGGCCTTGCTAGGAGGCACTCCAGCTTAGATGAGATGCTGCAAAGGTCACGCCAGAGAGGCGGGTGAAGGAATCCTCGCTGGGCCTGAAGATAGGGGTTGGCTTGGGGATGAACCGCCGCCCCCCCCGCCGAGCGTGATATCGCGACCGGATCCGGGAGAAGCAGCGACCTGACGTTCTTGTGAGCGGCCGAGGGTCACGTCGATGGTCTACCGGTGCGCCGGGGATGCGGAGGCTGGATGATGTTGACAGGGGTCTGGTTGATCTTGGTGCCGCTGGCATTGTTTGGCTATGCCTATGTCGCCTATCCCGTGTTGCTGTGGATTCTCGCTCGGAGCCGCTCCCGGCCGCCAACTCGGTCGCAAGGCGAATGTCCTCGCATCACCGTGACCATCCCGGCGTACAATGAAGTCGACCGACTCGGCGCTACCCTCGAACGGCTGCTCGCCCTCGACTACCCGTCAGACAGGCTCCACATCCTCGTGGTGAGTGATGCTTCGACCGATGGGACCGACGAGGTGGCACTGGGGTTTGCCCATCGCGGAGTGGAACTCCTTCGACTCGAGCGCCGCAGCGGCAAGACCGCCGCTGAGAATGCCGCCGTGTCCCGAATACAGGGTGACGTCGTGGTCAACATCGACGCTACCATTGGGTTGGCGGCGCATTCGCTCAGGGCCCTCGTGGGAGCATTCGCCGAGGACTCGGTGGGAGTGGCTTCCGGACGGGACATCAGTGTTGGGGACGCTAAGTCGGAAGGCAATCGGGGCGAATCGGGGTACGTCGGATACGAAATGCGCGTGCGGGCGCTCGAAACCGACATCGATTCCATCGTGGGGGCGAGTGGGTGCTTCTACGCCATGCGCCGAGAGTTGCACGCGGTCCAGTTGCCCGAGGACCTCAGCCGTGACTTTGGCGCCGTTTTGGTGGCGCGTGAGCACGGCTTTCGCTCGGTGTCGATCCAGGACGCCGTGTGTTTCGTCCCTCGAACCGTAGCGCTCGACAGGGAATATCGGCGCAAAGTACGAACCATGGCCCGCGGACTCCGGACGCTATGGTACAAGCGCCACCTGTTGAACCCCGTGCGCCACGGTCGGTTTGCCTGGATGTTGTGGAGCCACAAGTTGTGCCGCTGGCTCGTTCCGCTCACCAGCCCACTGGTGGTACTGGGGGCGGTACTGATCGGCGTCGGAGCGGGCGGCCTGGCCTGGTTGCCGCTGGGAGCGCTTGCCGCCGGCGTCCTGACCGCGCTCGCTGGGTTCTTGTGGCCCAAGGGGCACAAGCCTCCCGGTCTCCTGGCAATGGCCGCCTACGTCGTGGCGGGGAACGTCGCCGGCATGGCGGCCTGGATCTCGGCGCTATCGGGTGGGGGCACCAGCGTGTGGGAACCGACGCGCAGGCCAAACACCGAGAACAACAATCGCGAGTCCTAACGGCTCCGGTGCACCTCCTCACGTCCCAGCTCCTCAACCAGTGAAACACCGTCACAGGTCGCCGATCGGTCTGTCGGTCGACCGGACTTGGTAGATCTGGAATCCTTCGTTGGCCCATACCCGGTCGAACGTCCCGGGATTGGCTGCAACAAGCTGGTGCCAACGGGCCGTAAGATCGGGAGACAAGCCCAGGCTCCCTAGTGCCACATGGGTGATACCGTAGCGGCGCAGTTCACCAAATGTGGCCGTGTCTGAGGCCACGAACAGGGGCATGGCCGGAACCCCGGTAAACCAGGTGAGGCTCCGTGGCTTGAAGTAGCCGATCCGCACGTCTGGATTCTCGCTACCTAGAGACCGCACTTCATCCAGCAGGGCTTGAACCCGCGTATCCGCAACAGTAGGCTGACGCTCGCCCTCCAGGGTCCGGTGGAACCCGACTGCCAGTGCGCACAGCACCACGGCGGTGAGATAGACGGATCGGTCGGGGTTGTGACTCGTTCGACTACGGAACCGGAGAATCACCTGCAGGCCGAGAAAGAGACCAAAAGCACTGACGGGAAATAGAGGCCACGCGTAACGCCCCGAATAGAATCCTACCCAGAGCAGGAGGGCCATGTACGAGACGGCAAGGAGCGGCGCGAATGACGACCGCGCTCGCCAGACCCAAAGCGACACGCCACCCAAAGCCACTAGAGATGTAATGGCATGGTATACGGCGTTACCCAACCAGACAGGAGTGGGGTACAGCTGACTCTCGTGGAACGCGACACGGTAGGCCATCACGTTGCGAATGATGATATGCCACTTGTCGGCCAGGCTTTCCGTCAGCGTGTTTCCCCCCGATGGTAGTTGAAATTGTCCGATGCCGATTACGAAGAACTGCAAGTAGAAGATGCCGGCAAACGCCAAGAGTGGAACCAGCGGCCACCATCGGGACCGTCGCCGATGGAGAACCCAGAAAATGACCAGCGCTGGTAACAGCGCGACCGCTACCAGGCGGTACAGAAACGCCCACGTGCCGACCAAGACGAAGAAAACGGTTCGGCCCACGGTCCACGGCCCCGGCCTGTCGGCGATCAGAACCAAGCCCCACAACAAGGCAGCAAATGGGAGGTCTGAGCCCACACCGAGCGGTGCATTCGCCAGCAGCAAGGCGGTGCCCGACATCAATACGGCCGCGGCAGCCACGACAGGTTCTATGGCCCACAGCGACCGGCCCGCCAGGAACAAGAACAGCGCGAGAGCGGCAAACATCAGAGCCTTGGGCATCCAATGAGTCGAGGGCGCAAACCGTAGCAGAGGTACCAGGGTCAGCGGGAGGCCCGGAAGCGCCAGGGGGGGGCCCACCTCTGGCGCGTAAGGCGTAGCCAGGTACCCGACGTCGGCGTATGGACGGCCCTCGATGATGGCCTGTGCGTGAAGGAGGTACTGTCCGTAGTCATCGTACTCGAGCGGCGTCGGCTGTTGCCAGCTACGGACCATCAGGCCCAACAGAATCAGGGCCGTCGCAATGGCAGCCCATCGCCGGAACGGGGTTGTTTCCCAAGGACGAGAATTCATCAGGCTGCCGGATCGCAGGTTCCGCGCCAGTGGACTCGCCTGCAACCGTATGCGCGGGACAGGGCGACAGGACTCCGATCGGAGCAGCCATCGATGGCGACCCGGCCCTGAGGCTAGCGGCGCCTGTTGGCCTGCGCAGGCACGGTTCTAGCGAGGAGAGATCCACGATGTCGTGGCTTGGGGCGACCGGCATTTCGGCCACTCGGTTTTCAAGGGTATGCCAGCCGTTTCTCGCGTTGCCGCGGGAAACGCCACATCGGAGAGTTATCGACCGGGGGCGATCTTCATGATGCAATCTGCTACCAATGTCTATCTACCTGTGGTGTATGTGCCACACTTGATTTGAGGGGGCCTATGCGGCCACGTGACCCCGTTGTGGCGGCTTGGCGGCTTGAATGCCGCGCCGCGGCATGTCCATGAGCGATGTGGCTGCGGGGCGGGCCGTGGCACAGCTCGCCGCGGGAGATCGCACCGTTGTCATTGGGGCGGGGCCCGCCGGCCTGACGGCCGCCTATGTGCTCGCCAAGCAGGGCCATGCGGTGACCATTTTTGAAGCCCATGAAAAGCTTGGCGGCATGATGCTTTATGGCATTCCCGGCTATCGCACCCCGCGCGATATGCTGGATAAGGAAATCGGCCGGATCATTGATATGGGGGTTGATCTTCATCTCAACACGAGGGTGGGCAAAAACGTTTCCATCCAAAAGCTCGAAGATGATTTTGACGCGATTTTCTGGGCGCTTGGAGCCCAGAATGGCTATCCATTGCCGATCCCGGGCTGGAAAAATACCGAAAATTGCATCAACGGCATTGAGTTTCTCGACGCCTTCAACAAGGGCTATATGGTTGAAACCGAGTTAAGGGTTCTGGTGGCCGGGGGTGGCGACACTTCGGTCGACGTTGCCTCGGTGGCCCGGCGTTTGGGCCATGTTTCGGTGCCCGGCAAATCCGCCAATTCCGGCAATTCCGGCGCCGGCAAGGTCGATTTTACCGCTGATGACGCCGCGAGCGCCCTTGAGCGCGAGGGGGTCAAGGCCACCCTTACCTCGCTGTTTCCGATTGAGGAAATGACCGCCGCCGAGCACGAACGCGAGGACGCCAAACGCGAGGGCGTTGATATCAGGGGCAGCGTCATGCCCCTGGAGGTGATCAAAAACGACAGCGGACGCGCCATTGCGCTCAAAATGTGCGAATGCGACATGAACGGGATGACCCCGATCCAGCGTCAAGGCACCGAATTCACCATTGAATGCGACATCATAATTTCCGCCATCGGCCAGTATGGCGATTTTGATGGCGTTGAGGAAATGGACGCCGGCAAGGGTTTTATCGATATTGAGCCCGGCTACAGGGTCAAAGGGCGCGACAAGCATTTTGCCGGCGGCGACATTATCCGCCCGCATCTGTTGACCACCGCCATCGGCCATGGCCGCATCGCCGCTGAGACCATCAGCGAGTTTCTTGATGAGGGCGAAATCCACAAGCGGCCGCGCGTTGACGTGGCTCAT
>CAJVYZ010000225.1 GCA_913009915.1 uncultured Gemmatimonadota bacterium
TTAGTCGGGTAGCGCTCGCTGCATGTCCAACTCATTCTCTTGTTACGACGCGGAGACAGCATGTGTGTCGACATGTAGTTGTCGTACTACAGTAGTTCGCGTTTACCTTTCGCTTATAATGGATCGCTGTCATTTGTTCTGTCCTTTTTTTTTTTTTAATGATACGGCGACCACCGAGATCTACACTCTTTCCCTACACGACGCTCTTCCGATCTGCCCCTTCAGGTCCCCACCGAACCTCCCCGAGCCTAGCGCTCATTCTGCTCGGCACCGCCACTCCTGAGTCTCAGGGGCGGGACCGATTTCGTTCAAGCTACATCACATGACTACAGATACAGCGCGAACGTTTCGCGCTGGAGGTTTGCATTATGGTTTGTCTGCTGTTGAGCGCGGCGTTGCTCACGGCTTCCCAGGATACGGTGACGGTGCCCCTCGAGGATGCCGTCGCCAGGGTTCTGGCCGTGAGTCCAACGATCGCCGCCGCCACGGGGGCGATCGCCGCACCCAAGGGGCTTCGGTCGGAGGCACTGTGGCCGTTCCCTTCCAATCCGACCATTGCGTATAGCCGGGCCAAGCGGCAGTCGCCTGGTTCGCTCACCCACGATACGGAATGGGTGATTGCCCAAGACGTCGAGATTGGCGGGCAGTGGATCTTCCGCCACAAGGCAGCGGGGAAGCTGGTTCGATCCGCGGAACAGCGGTTGTTGAACGCTGAACGCCTGGTTGCACTCGATGCCCGGTTGGCCTATCTCGCGCTGGCGTTGGCGGAACGGCGAACGGCACTCACCGACTCCAGTGCCACATTCGCCGCACGGCTGGCCGACCTGGCCGCCCGCCAGCTCGAAGCCGGTGAGATCAACCGGTTGGAGCACAACGCCGCACTCCTGGAGGCTGCCCGCACGCAGAGTACCGCCGAACGCGCCCACGGCGAACACAGCAGGGCGGCAGCCAACTTGGCCCGTCTGCTCGATTGGGGTAGCGATTCCCTGCCGAAGACCATCCCGGGCCTCGACATCAGCGATATCCCGACGGGGAACGTCGAAGCGCTGTTCGCGCTGGCCCGCGACCGGCGGGCCGACCTGTCCGCGGCGGGCTTCGACATCGAAGCCGCCGATAAGGCAGTGACGGCCGCTTCCCTGGAGTTCATTCCCGACCTCACCCTGATAGCGTTTGGCGGCCGTGAGGCCGACATCGACGACCTCAGCGGTTTCGGCATCGGCTTGACCATCCCGCTGTTTCATCGGGGGCAGGCCTCCAAGGGGTTTGCCAAGGCGGCACGCGCCGCTGCCCGGGCGGAATATGTGGCTGTCAGCCGAGGCATCCGGGCGGAGGTTCAAGCGACGACCCGTCGCTTTGCCAGGGCCCGTGCCGCCGAGCGGCATTTTGCTACTGAAGTACTGCGGGCGGCGACGGAAAACGTCACGTTATCGGAAACAGCATTGGAAGAGGGCCTGGCCAGCGTGACGGACGTCGTCGTGCTGCGCACGGCGGCCGTGGCCGCCCAATTGGAGTACCTCGAGGTCCTAGCGGAAGCTGCGGAGGCCTGGTTTGAACTCGCGGCCGCGTTGAACGTTTCGCCGACGGACCTGGCTCAATTCATAAGTACCGGAACGGAGCAACAATGATGACTCGATCAGGATTCGGGTCGGCGATCCTCGTGCTGGCACTTGCCGGGTGCGGATCGGCCGCTCAGGAAGAACGCACCCACGCTGACGAATCGAGTCGTGACGAAGTCGTGCTCGACTCTCTGGAGCTGGCCTCGGCGAGCCTCGAATACACGACCGTGCAAGTACTTCAGCCCGATTCCCTGCGACTGACCGGATCGGTGACCTTCGATGCCGCGCGGGTGAGCCATGTAGGCCCGCGTACCCAGGGCCGCGTCGTTCAGGTAGCGGTGGAGATCGGCAGCAGGGTGCGGGTGGGCGATACTCTGGCGGTCCTCGACAGTCCGGACCTGGGGACCGCCCAGGCCGCATGGTTTACCGCTGCGGTGGATCGAGACGTCGACCGGCGCAACTTCGAGAGAGCGGATCGACTTTTTCGACAGGGGATTGTTTCGGAACGGCGCCATCTCGAGGCGGAGGGCGAACTGCGCCAGGCCGAGGGTGTCCTGGCCGCCGCGGAGCATGCCTTGGCTGCGCTGGGCGCCGAGCCCGACAGCACGGCCTCGAGCCAATTCGTGTTGCGGGCCCCCTTGAGCGGGGTCGTGGCCGACAAGCATGCCACCGTTGGTGAGGTGGTGGGATCAGACTCCCAGATGTTCACCGTCGCTGATCTCAGCCGGCTGTGGATAATCCTGGATCTGTTCGAATCGGACCTGTCGCGGGTACAGGTCGGGAACCCGGCGATCATCGAAACTCAGGCCTATCCCGGACGACTCTTCGAGGGGAAGGTCGGATACATCGGTGCCCTAGTGGACACGATGTCGCGCACGGTGAAAGTCCGGGTAGAACTTCCCAACCTGGACGGGGTCCTCAAGCCGGGCATGTTCGCTCACGCAGATCTCGCGTTGCCGGACAGTGTCGAGACCATCGGAGTACTCCAGGTAGCCATCCAGACGCTGGATGGTACCACCGTTATCTTTGTCGCGGGAGACGTGGGTCGATTCAAGGTGGTCCCCGTGGTCATTGGGAACACCCGAGCCGGGGGTTGGGTCGAGATCCTCGAAGGCTTGAGCCTGGGTGACCGGGTGGTGGGGCAAGGCAGCTTTACTCTCAAGGCCGACTTGCTGAAGGAGAGCTTCGGGGAAGGGGGGCACTAGATGATTTCCCGCATCGTCGATTTCGCTCTCAACCAGCGGCTGCTGGTCGTCATCGGGGCGCTGGTCATCATGGGGCTGGGGATCCAGTCAGCCCGTACGCTCCCGGTGGATGCCTTCCCGGATGTTTCTCCGGTTCTGGTGCAGATCATGACGGAATCTCCGGGTCTAGCTCCGGAAGAGGTCGAGCAGCTGGTCACCTATCCGGTCGAAGTGTCGATGAACGGGCTTCCCGGGGTGACGCGGATTCAGTCCATCTCGATGTTCGGGCTATCCACCGTGAACGTTTATTTCGCGGACAATGTGGACATCTACTTCGCTCGCCAGATCGTGTTCGAGCGGCTCCAGTCCGCCCGTGAGGATATTCCCGAAGGCATGGGTGATCCTGACCTCGGGCCGATCACCACCGGACTGGGTCAGGTGTACCAGTACTTGGTGACCGGCGAAGATGTGTCCCTGGATTCCCTGCGCACGCTGCAGGACTGGATTGCCAAGTTCCAGTTACGGACCGTTCCGGGCGTCACCGAGGTGTTGTCGTTCGGTGGCAACGTGAAACAGTTCCAGGTTCAGCTGGATCCCGGCCGGCTCGTTCAGTACGACGTCACCATATCCGATGTGGTTGACGCCCTGGAACGCAACAACGAAAACGCCGGCGGCAGTTACCTGGTACGTGGCGCCGAGGAGTTTCTGGTACGGGCGTTAGGCTTCGTCCATACCCTGGACGACATCGGCAATGTGGTCGTGGCCGAACGGGAGAACTCGCCGATCTACGTCCGAAACCTCGGAGAGGTCACTTTTGGCGCCGAAATCCGGCGCGGGGCGGTGACGGTGAACGGCGAAGGCGAGCAGGTTGCCGGTATCGTCTTGAAGCGCATTTTCGAGAACACCTCCAGCGTCATCGAAGCCGTTCGCGACAAGGTCTCCGCCATCAACCGTGTGATGCCGGCCGGCGTCCAAGTCGTGCCATTCTACGATCAGGCCGACTTGGTAGATCGCGCCATCGAAACGGTCCGCAGTGCCCTGCTCGAGGGCGGCTTGCTGATCGTCCTCGTGCTGTTTGCTTTCTTGGGCAACGTGCGGAGCGCCCTCATCGTCACCACGATGTTGCCTGCCTCGGCGCTGTTGGCGTTCATCATCATGAAGGTGACCGGCCTGTCGGCCAACCTGATGTCGCTGGGCGGCTTGGCCATCGGCGTTGGCATGATGGTGGACGGTGGGGTGGTAATGGTAGAGAACATCTACCGACAACTGGCCGAGCATCGGGACGGCAGCGTACCTCGGGCGACATTGATTCGCCGCGCCGCTCACGAAGTGGCGCGCCCGGTCATGTTCGCCATCATCATCATCATCGTGGTGTTCCTCCCGCTGTTCACGCTCGAAGGCGTCGAGGGCAAGCTGTTCAAGCCACTGGCCTTCACCATCACATACGCCATGGTTGGGTCCTTGGTGTTTTCCCTCACGTTGGTTCCGGCGTTGTGCCACCTATGGCTCAAGGCCGGCCGAGAAGAGGACACGTGGATCGTCCGGGTAATCCGTCGCCTGTACGAACCGGCCCTGCGATGGGCACTGGCCCACCGGCGGGCGGTGGTAACCAGCGCCGTCGCCGCCCTCGTGGGCAGCTTGTTGCTGGTGCCCTTCCTGGGGACTGAATTCGTCCCCGAACTGGAGGAGGGATCGATTCTCATCCGAACCACACTGGCGCCTAGTGCCGGCCTGGACGAAGCGATCGCTACCGCGACGAGGCTGGAGCGCGTCATCGGGGAGTATCCTGAGGTGGTCGACGCCGTGTCCAAGATCGGCCGGGCGGAGATCGGCGGCGACCCCGAGCCGGTCAACAACATCGAAACGACCATTACTCTCGAGCCGTTCGACGAATGGGAGGCAGGGAGATCGAAGGCGGACCTCATCGACGACCTGCGGGACCGGCTGGGCGAGTTTCCCGGTATTGCGCTCAACTTCTCCCAGCCCATAGCCACACGGGTGGACGAACTGCTCTCGGGAGTCCGGGCGCAACTGGCCATCAAGCTGTTCGGCGACGACCTGGAGATCCTGGCCGACAAAGCCCTGGCTATTCAGGAAGTCGTCGCCTCGGTTCCCGGAGCACGAGACGTTCAGACGGAACAAACCGAGGGGCAACCCTACATCATCGTCCGGGTTGATCGGACCGCCGTAGCGCGCCTGGGCGTCAACGTGGCAGACGTGCAGACCATCATCCGGGGGGCCATCGGTGGGATCGTTGCGGGCCAGGTGTTCGAAGGGCAGCGGCGCTTCGAGATCTTCGTGCGCTACGATGCAGAGTTCCGGCGCACGCCGGAAGACATCCGCCGAGCCCTGGTTCCGACGCCCTCCGGGGCTCGGGTACCATTGGGGCAGCTGGCCACGGTGGAGGAGGCCATCGGGCCCAAACGGATCAGCCGTGAGGCGAACCAGCGACGTATCGTTGTCCAGGCCAACGTGGTAGGCCGGGACATGGGGGGATTCGTGGCCGAAGCACAAGCCGCCATCGCCGCCAGGGTGCAACTGCCGGCTGGATACTTCATCACCTGGGGCGGTCAGTTCGAGAACCAGCAGCGGGCCATGGCCAGACTGGCCATCATCGTCCCGATCACCATTGGGTTGATCTT
>CAJVYZ010000226.1 GCA_913009915.1 uncultured Gemmatimonadota bacterium
ATCTGCTCCTCGCCCATCAGATAGCGCAGAGTGTTCTTGAGTTTGGTGAGCTGAATGAAGAGATCGTGCTCGGGATAGAGTCCGGGCACCGTCTGGGGACTCTTGAAGTAGAACGATAGCCACTCCTGAACGCCCCCCATGCCTGCCCGCTGCCCCAAGTCCATGAACAGCACCAAGTCGAGCATGAGCGGCGCGGCCAAAATGGAATCGCGACACAGGAAATCCACCTTGATCTGCATCGGGTAGCCCAGCCACCCGAAAATGTCGATGTTGTCCCACCCTTCCTTGTTATCGGCTCGCGGCGGGTAGTAGTTGATGCGGACCTTGTGGTACATGTCCTGGTACAGATCCGGGTACTTGTCGGGCTGGAGGATGTAGTCGAGCACGCCCAGCTTGGATTCTTCCTTGGTCTTGAACGACTCCGGATCGTCGAGCACCTCGCCGTCGCGGTTCCCCAGAATGTTGGTCGAGAACCAGCCGGCCACACCCAGCAAGCGGGCCTTGAACATCGGCGCCAGAACCGTCTTGATGAGGGTCTGGCCGGTCTTGTAGTCCTTGCCGCAAATGGGGACGCCGCGCTCCGCGGCGAGGGTAGCCAACGCCGGTACGTCGACAGCCAGGTTCGGCGCCCCGTTGGCGAAGGGGACGCCTTCCATGATGGCGGCGTAGGCGTACAGCATGGCGGGTGAGACTTCCGGGTCGTTGTCGTCCATCCCCTTTTCGAACGCCTCGAGCGTCTGGTGTACCGGGCCGGGGGCGATGAACACCTCGGTGGAGGCTGACCACGCCATCACCACGCGGTCGCACCCGTTGGCGGCCTTGAAGTCCCGAATGTCTTGCCGGAGGGCTTCGGCTAGTTCTCGCTTGGTGGCGGCGGACTTGACGTTGACCCCTTCCAGGTTCTTGACGTACTCCGAGCTGAACACTGCCGGCATCGGCTTGATCACCTCGAGCGCGTCCTTGATGGGGTCGAGGTGCTCCCACCGATTGAGGACGCCACAGTGCAGTGCTGCTTCATAGGCGTTGGCCGGCAGCGGGTCCCAGGCCCCGATGACGAGGTCGTCGAGCGACGCGAGCGGGACGAACTCCTTGATCAGAGGCACGCGCGATTCCGTCCGCTTGCCCAGCCGGATGGTGCCCATCTGCGTGAGCGATCCGATCGGCTTGGCCATCCCGCGGCGGGACAACTCCACACCGGCGATGAACGTCGTGGTGACGGCACCTAGGCCGACGCACAGAACCCCCAGCTTTCCGGTAGCCAGCTCGATTGGTCGAGCGTTAGCAGGTGTCACGGCTAAGATCCTTTCGTGATGGTATCGAGCGCCTCGGAGGCGGCGTCAGTTCCTCGACGAGCCTGGGCGCCTTCGGTAATGGAATAGATATGGACGATCCGCTGCCCGATGGTGATGGCCGACAGCAGCGACAACACAGCCACGATCGAGGACAGCACCAGCCCCCCGGGACCAGGGCCCACGATGAGCGCGGCCCCGCCGATGCCCACGATACGCTCGGCCCGCTGGGCGATTCCCACCCGACATTCCAACCCCAGACCCTCGGCCCGGGCCCGCGTGTACGACACTACCAGGGAGGTAAGGATGGCCACCATGCACAATACGACGGCGACATTCCGATAGGCGATGTCGGGAGCGGTCATGAAAAACAGGCCGATCCCGATGAAGGTAGCGCCGTCGCCGATACGGTCGAGGGTCGAGTCGTAGAACGCGCCGAATTTCGACGTCGCGCCGGTGCGGCGCGCCACGGCTCCATCGAACGTGTCGACCACACCGCTCAGGAGTAGGAGGAAGCCACCCAGCCGAATCGACCCCATGCCGAACGCTACCGCGGAAGCGATCACCAATCCGAGACCGATCGTGGTGATGGTGTTCGGCCTGACCCCCATCCGCACCAGACCCCCGATGAGCGGGTCGACGATGGCGAAGAACACTCGTTCCAGGCCGGGAGGAACGAGTTTCATCGAGGAGCCATTCTATGCAACTGTGGTTCTCCCAACGGGTTCTGCCTTCCAAATTCGGGCCGAAAGGATAACCCTCACCGAGAGGAAGGGCAATCAGGGCCGGTATAGCAAATAGGGCGTCACCTGAGCCTCGAACCGCTCCAGCGACCCGGGCCAGGCCGACACTATGGTCCGGGCATCCGCCCCCCCGGCCACCGCTTCCCGCAACGCCGGTCCGCCGGCCAAGCGGTCGAAGGCGGCGTCGAACCAGCCGATGTCGTCACCATGGAGTTGCCACACGGCAGTGAGGAGGTGTACCGCCGTCACTGTGGGGTCGTAGGTGGAACGATCGGTGACCCGCAGCCGAATCCCCGGCAGGGTCCGGCCAGGAAACTTGTCGTCCCCGGGGTCGCTTGGAATGAAGGCGACCCCCTCGAAGACCACTCCGGGGATGTCTGCGGCGCGCACGGTGTTCAAGACAGCAACCGTATCGAGCCACGGTGCGCCGATCTGCTCGAACGGCGCCGAGCTGCCGCGGCCGACCGATAATGCCGTGCCTTCGAACAGACACAACCCCGGGTAGTGGAACAGGCTTTCCAGCGTCGGCAAATTGGGACTGGGGCGAATGAATGGCAGCCCGGTCTGATCGAAGGCCATCGATCGGTCCCAGCCGTCCATCGGAACCACGGTGAGATCGACGTCGATGGCGAGTTCTTCTTGGGCCATGAGCGCCTGCTCGCCGAGGGTCAGCCCGTGTCGCATCGGCACCGACAACAGTCCCACCGCCGATCGCTGGTCGGGACCATTGATATTCCCCTGGCGGCGGCCGCCTATGGGATTGGGTCGATCGAGCACCAGCACCGGGATGCCCGCCGCGCCCGCCGCGCGCATGACGCTGGCTGTGGTAGTGATGTAGGTGAAGTATCGTGCCCCGGCGTCGGGCAGATCGACGACCATGACGTCGATTCCGGCAAGCATTTCGGGAGTCGGGGACGACGTCCGGCCGTAGAGGCTATAGATTGGAAGGCCGGTGGCGCTGTCGACGGAATGACCGACGGCTTCCCCCGGGGCTGCCGCACCGCGGAAACCGTGCTCGGGGCTGAACAGCGCTTCGATGACGAGGCCGGCTGATTGCAGACGTTCGACGTCATGCACTCCATCAGCATCGACCCCGGCGTGATTGCTGACCAAGCCGATGCGGCGCCCGGCCACCAGATGAAGGCTGTCGGACAGGAGCACGTCGATCCCTGGCCGCACGGTGGGGCGGGCGGTTTCAAGCGCGCCATCGGGCGCGCGGCCGCAACCGGCTGCCCCGACGACCAACCCTAACAGTGCGAGAGTGTAGTGCAGCGTTTTCATGGGATCCTGTGGTGTGTCTGTGGCGCGTTCATTCTGGGGGCACCGCAGGCCAGTGGTCAGACAGCGGATGGCGTGAGACATCCTTCGGCCGGAGTGGCCGGTATCGACGGACTAATGCAATCGCTCGATACCCGGCAGAAGGTAGCACAGATCGTGGTGCCCTGGTTGCCGGGGTCTTACGCCGCGTTCGACGCGGAGGCGTTGGACAAGGCGCGCATGTGGATCGACTCGCTCCAGATCGGCGGGTTGATCATTTCGGTCGGTTCACCGCTGGACGTGGCCGCCAAACTGAACTACCTGCAGGGGCGCTCGAGGTTGCCGTTGTTGGTCGCCGCCGACCTCGAATCCGGTACCGCCATCCGGCTCCTGGGCGGCACACCGTTCCCCCGGAATATGGGGGTGGCCGCGGCCGGAGGTGAACTGGACGCGTATCAAGTCGGCCGGATCAGCGCCCTCGAAGGGCGGGCGGTGGGCATTCACATGGCCTATGCGCCGGTGGCCGACGTGAATAACAACCCCGACAACCCGATCATCAACGTCCGGTCGTACGGTGAGGATCCCAACCAGGTGGCACGACTGGTGGCCGCGGAAATTCGCGGCATGCGAGACCACGGCATGCTGTCGACCGCCAAGCACTTCCCCGGACATGGTGATACCGGCACCGACTCCCACATCGAACTCCCGGTCATCACGGCCGGCTGGGACCGACTGGATTCGCTGGAACTGGTACCGTTCCGGGCCGCCATCGCCGCCGGGGTGACCGCGGTGATGAGCGCCCACATCGCCGTCCCCGGGTTCAACGGCAGCAACTCTCGGCCGGCCACCCTGGCACCCGACATCCTGACCGGTATCCTGCGGGACTCGCTCGGGTTCGAGGGCCTCATCGTCACCGACGCGCTGAACATGGCGGGTGTGGTACGCCGCTATGGCGCGGGCGAATCGGCGGTCATGGCGCTTCTGGCCGGCGCCGATCTCCTGCTGCAGCCCGGCGACCCTGCCATCGCCATCGACGCGGTGGTACAAGCGGTGGCAGCCGGCCGCATCTCCCAGGAACGGCTCGACCGGTCGGTGCGCCGCATGCTGGCCCTCAAGCAGCAGCAGGGGCTGTTCCACCGGCGGCTGGTGGACCTCGACCGTATCCCGACGGTCGTTGGATCCGCAGCCTTCCAGGCCATAGCCAGAGACATCACCGAGCGCTCGCTCGTCCTGGTTAAGGACAGTACCGACCTGGTCGGGTCGTTCAAGAACGCGCGCCAGGTGTCGATCGTCGATCTGTCCAAAGACGGCCAGCAGAGCTTGGGCAACACCCTCTTGGGGAAGCTCCGGGAGGCCGGGATGACGGTACGTTCATTCCGATTGTACCCCGCCAGTGGGGCGGCTAGTTACGACTCGGCGCGAGCGGTGATCCGCCAGGCACCGGTCACCATCTTCATGACCGCCGTCCGCCCGGTGTCGGGCGAGGGGAACATCGACCTCCCGCCCGCCGCAGCGGAGTTGATCGAAACGACCGCCCGCTGGAACCCCACCATCCTGGTCTCCCTCGGCTCACCATACCTGATCAGGGACCTGGACGGAGTCCACGCCTACGTTCTGGGATGGGCCAACCGGCGGATGACCGAGGAGGCCTTGGCACGGGCCCTCCTGGGCGAGGTGCCGTTCACCGGGAAGCTCCCTATCACGGTCCCGCCCCGCTACCCCCTCGGCGCCGGACTCACCACCGGTGCCACCCACTAACGCGGAGCGCCACCAGCGAGCGAGGGCGGCCGCCACGGTACTCCTTGCCGGCACGGTGCTGGCGGCCTGCGGCGGTGTGCCCCCCGTGCCGACGCCTGCCCCGGAAGGGGAACTCGCCGGACTCGACTGGAGTGCCACGACAGCGTTTCTCGACTCCGCCGCAGCCAGCGGCGCCATGCCAGGGGCGGTGCTGGGGGTCAGCTACCGCGGCGCGCGACTCAGCTACGGCACGGGGCGATTGGGCCTGGATGATCCGACCCGTCCCGACGCCAACACGGTGTACGACCTGGCGTCGAGATCGGAAGAGCACACGTCTGAACTCCAGTCACACTG
>CAJVYZ010000227.1 GCA_913009915.1 uncultured Gemmatimonadota bacterium
CCGACTCACCGGGTGCGGAAGGCGATGACCGCAGACCCGACGGCGGTGTCCCGGGCAGCCAACAGGGCGGCCGCCTCTCGGGCGGAGTCGGTCGCCACGGCCCTCCGGGTGACGGTGGCGGGGCTCGGGGTCGGCGCCGAGGTGGTACTGTCGATCGGAACCGTAGAAGAGACCGGTCAGGCGGACTCCTCCCGGGTGACCCGGATTCCGGTGGAATGGGAAGCCGCCGAGCGCCCGCGCCTGTTTCCCCTCATGAGCGCGCAGTTGTCGCTGTATCCGCTGACCGCCAGGGAGACGCAGTTGGACTTTCTCGGGCAATACGATCCGCCGCTCGGACTCCTGGGAGGCGCGGTGGATGCCGTCATTGGACACCGCATCGCCGAGGCGTCGGTGCACCGGTTGGTGTCGGATGTGGCGCGTTACCTGCGCCAGGCCCTGGCCTGAAGAAGGTAGGGACCAATTGACTCTTGACGTGAAGGCAAGCATCTGACGCTGTTCGGTGAGAAGTATTGGAGGTGGGACGAGACGGAGGCGTGTTATCAGTATGGATCCCAGGACGAGTGAGGCCGTATGACAAACACCACCATCCACTCCGACCTAGAGTCGGCCCCCGGTGTCGGGCCCAGCATCGCCCGGGCCCTGCGGGACCTCGGCTTCCACCGGCTCCAGGACATGCACGGCGCGGACCCACAGACGATGTACGACAACCTCCGCGCCATGCGCGGCGGCTACATGGATCGCTGCGTGCTGTACGTGTTTCGCTGCACCGTCTACTTCGCCAACAACTCCAACCACGACCCCGAACTCCTCAAGTGGTGGAACTGGAAGGATCGGGTGAGCCAGGCGGCACCATGATCAGGTTATTGACCAGGGCGAGCTTGGGGACGGGCGGCGCATGGCTCAAGAAGCACGAGACGTGGGTCTGGTCGGGGATCGGAGGCGCGCTGACGGCCGCCTACCTCTACCTCTTGTGGACCATGCAGACGCCGTTCTTTCACTGACCGGGATCAACGGGCAACTCACGTGAACAGCCGCAGCCCCCAGAGCGGACCCCGACACCCCATGCCTGAATACGTGCGCCAAGCCCTGGAGGAACGTAGCCTGATGGACGCCTATCAGGCTCGGCCACCCTACCAGCGCAACGACTATGTCGGGTGGATCGATCGGGCCAAGCGATCGGAAACCAAGGTCCGGCGGCTGGAGCAAATGCTGGACGAACTCGCCACCGGCGATCGCTACATGAAGATGCCCTACCACGCCAACACGGCGCCGGCAGAGTCGAAGAATTCTTGAGCCGAAAGTAGATCCGCATCAAGGGCCTTCCGCGGCTCGAGCGCGAAGTCTCGGCAGTGTCTTATTACCTCTCCTTTTGACGCATACTCGCATACTATCGAACGAGGGCTACCCGTCGGCTGTAGATCCTCTCTCTCGCGTCAGGTGCTGCCAACACACCAGCTGGGGAAACGCTCCCCCTGGCGCACGCGCGTCCGACGCTGCAATGTTAGCCGATCCACACTCCTCAGCCGGTTGGAGCGCATCATGACGGACACGGTGGAAGCCCAAGCTTCGCTTGAAGCGATCCTCAAGGACGAAATCATCAACATGTACCAGGAAGTCGCCGAGAATCCCGAGGGCGAGTTCCACTTCTACCACGGGCGCCCGGCCGCGGAGATGTTCGGCTATCGGGCCGACCGGCTTAGCCGGGCGCCGGCCGCCTCGGTGGCGTCGTTCGCCGGCGTGGGCAACCCGCACGAACGGAGCGAGATGCAGCCCGGGGAAACGGTACTGGACCTGGGCAGCGGCGCCGGACTCGACGCCATCATCGCTTCGTGGGCAGTGGGCCCCTCGGGCAAGGTGATCGGGATCGATCTGACCCGCGTCCGCTCGGCCGTGGTGCCCGAATTCCAGTTCCGCAAAGGCGACACCCAGAACTCCGCCGAAGCTTTTGGTGTCAAGGCGGTCATGATGACCGCGCTAAAACCCGCGGACTGAGGATCGGTGATGTAGCCATGGCAGGGAATCACTGGGAGACCGTCTACCGCCGGAATCGAGAAGACGAGGTCAGTTGGTTCCAGAGCGTCCCCGAAACTTCGCTCAGGATGATCGAGGCGCTCGACCTCGAACCCGACGCGCGTATTATCGACATAGGCGGGGGCACCTCCCGGTTGGCGGACGGATTACTGAAAGCGGGCTACCGCGACGTCACCGTACTGGATATTACCGCGCAGGCACTGCAGCAGAGCCAGGACCGGCTGGGGGAGCGGGCTGGTTTGGTGGAGTGGATTACCGCCGACGTTGCCACCTTCCAGCCAGACACCACGTGGGACGTATGGCACGACCGGGCCGTGTTCCACTTCCTGACCACCGAGGAGGCTCGGGCCGGGTATCGCCGTACACTCGGGCGCACACTGCGACCCGGTGGCCACGTGATCATTGCTACCTTCGGGCCCCGCGGACCCGAGAAGTGCAGCGGTCTCCCAGTGATGCGCTACGATCCTGAAAGCCTGGTCGCGACCCTCGGAGCGGACTTCACGCTGCGCCACACCGAACTGGAACAGCACACCACCCCGGCCGGTCATCAGCAGGAGTTTCTCTACTGTTGGTTACAACGGAAAGATCGAGGAGAATAGAAAATGGAACTACGAAATTCGACTTTGAGAATTGTGGCCGCGCTGTTGCTGGTACTGCCCTCCCTGGCCGAGGCACAAGCACCCGCTAACGATGAACAGCTGGTGGCGGCCACCTTGAACACCCTCCACCAGGCCGCGTCCGACGCCGACTACCAGGTTTATTCCAGCGTGTTCGCCGCCGACGCCGTGTTCCTCGGCACCGACGCCACCGAGCGCTGGACCCGGGAGGAGTTCATGGCGTTTGCCAAGCCGTACTTCGACCAGGGCCGCGGCTGGACCTACGTCATGGTGGAGCGCCACGTGTCCATCGCAGTCGACGGCGCCACCGCCTGGTTCGACGAACGATTGGACAACGCCAGTTACGGTGAGACCCGGGGCAGTGGCGTACTCATAAAGGAAAGCGGCCAGTGGAAGATCAGCCAATACAACCTGACGATTCCCATGCCCAACGAGTTGTCACGCGAGTTCGTCGATCGGATCAGAGGAGAGCAACGGGGGCGGGACAACGAGGCCGTCGTCCTCGCCATGATCGCCGCGGTGAATGGTCGCGACTTCGACGCGCTCGACACCCTCATCGCCGCCGACGTCACCCGGCGGAGCGGCGCCACCCCAGAGCTCATCATCACCAGTCTGGATGGCTTCAAGGCCTTCCTGCACCAGGATCTGGCCGGTACGCCAGATGCCCAGCAAGAGGTGAACGTGATCTTCTCGGGAGGCGGCTGGGTGGCGGTGCACGTAACCTACCGCGGCACTCAGACCGGGCAGATGGGGCCGTTTCCGCCGAGCGGCAAGGCTCTGGAGCTTCCATTCATTGGTCTTCTCAGGGTCGAGGACGGGTTGATTCGAGAGATACTGGTGGAGTGGGATAACCTGAATGCCCTGGGGCAGCTGGGACACTTTCCACCGCCTGGTGACGTAGGGACTGAAGTGGAAGAGTAAGATGATCACCCAGAGCTACATCAGCCTTTCTCTGGCTATAGCCGGCAGCATGCTGGGGTGCGCCTCGCAAGAGGAGGCTCCCCCGGCGCCTGAAGACACGGCATTCGTGATCGAAGGAAACGTCCGCTTCGTCGACGTCGAGGGCGGCTGTTGGGGGATCGGGACCGACAGCGCCACATATGAGCCCGTCGGCGGCATCCCGGACGGCTTCCGCCAGGACCAGCTGGCGGTGCGGGCCACGGTTCGCAGGGTCGATGGCGCCTCGATCTGCATGATCGGTCCGCTGGTGGAGATCGTCACCATCGAATCGTCCATTCCCTCCCCGTAGGCCCAAAAACGCCGCTGGCCGATGCATGGCCGGCGGGTATCTTTCCGTGGAACAGCGATCCATTCAGTGGGAGTTCAAGCAATGCGAAACGCGTTTTCCCTGACGACCGCCCTCCTCATCCTGGCTTCCGTCGTTCAGGCCCAGGGTCCCGTCGACCTCGACACCGTGCGCGCCGGACGGTTCGACGCCGGCAAGATGTGGACCTTCGAGTACGCCCCGTCCGAGTACTTCACCGAGACTTACGGCTTCGACGCCAACGACGCCTGGTTCGAGCGGGCCCGGTTGTCGGCCGTACGGGTCCCCGGTTGCTCGGCGTCGTTCGTGTCGCCCGATGGCTTGTTGGCCACCAACCACCACTGCATTCGCGGCCGGCTCGCCAGCATCTCCCGTGAGGGTGAGACGCTGTTGGACGACGGCTTCGTGGCCGCCTCCATCGAAGACGAGCGCCGCATCCCCGGATACTTCGTAGACCAGTTGATCGCCGCGGAAGACGTGAGCGCCGAAGTTTTCGCCGCGCTCGACGACGCCACTACCGACGAGGAGCGAACCGCGGCCCGGCGGGCGGTCATCGCATCCATCCAGGCACAGGCGCGGGAGCGGCACGCCGACTCAGGTGGCGATTCGCTCCACGTCCAGGTGGTCGGTTTGTATGACGGCGGCCGCTATTCCCTATATGTGTTTCGCCGGTTCACCGATGTCCGCATGGTGGTGGCCGCGGAACTGCAGCTGGGATTCTTCGGCGGCGACAACGACAATTTCACCTACCCGCGCTACGCGCTCGACTTCGCTTTCCTCAGGGTCTACCAGGACGGGCAGCCCTATCAAACCGACCACCACTTCACCTGGAGCCAGGACGGGGTGGAGGAGAACGACGTCGTGTTCGTCATCGGCAATCCGGGACGGACCAACCGACTCAATACCATGGCGCAGTTGGACCTCCAGCGCGAAATGACCCTGGTAAACAGCCACGCCTGGTACTCCAGCCGGCTCAACGCCATCTGGGATTTCTACGCCGAGGACCCGGCCACCGGCGAAGCGCTCGACCTGCGCAACTGGGCGTTCGGTCTGTCCAATACGCTCAAGGCTACGACCGGGCGGCTGGAAGCGCTCGACAATCCATTGATCCTCGCCAAGCGGGCCGACGCCGAAGCCAGCCTGCGCGACTCGATCGCCGCCCGGGAAGATCTCTCCGAGCGGTATGGCGAGGTTATGGATCGCATCGCCACCATTCAAGAGCAAAAGGCCACCTTGGCCGTACCCCACGCCGCCTTCGAGATCGGAAGAGCGTCGTGTAGGGAAAGAGTGTAGATCTCGGTGGTCGCCGTATCATTAAAAAAAAAAAAAAAAAGAGAGACCGCCCCCCCCCCCCCCACCCCCCACCCCCACCCCCACCCCCACCCCTGCAACTCACTAGTCATACCGTATCTCTTCTATCTCTCCACAGCCCGCACCTACGCTACACTCTACCC
>CAJVYZ010000228.1 GCA_913009915.1 uncultured Gemmatimonadota bacterium
GTGCCGTGAGTGCAGACGTGGGGTCTTCGGATCTCGTAGATTCGCCAGTTCGAGGGGCGTAATGCAGCCAGCAGATTCTCGCGCTCACGCCGCCGCATCTCGGCGCCGGGAACGACTTCGTCGTTCTCATCCAAGTTCGGACGGTCGCTCGTGTGTCTGGGCCTACCAGCGCTGGGCTGATGACGATCGCGGTTTAGGTCGATTTCCTCGCCTCGTACGAACCGACGCCGGGAACGGTTTCCTTCTTCGGACGGCGCCGCCATGGCGAGACGAACCACTTTCGGATTCTCCGACCTGTCCCGCTCGGCTGACGGGTTGTTCCTCAAGTTGGCGTACCTGTTTCGCCACTGAGAACGCCGCCACCCGGCTATCACAGTCGCACCGTTGGATAGCCACCACGACACCCTTCCCCTACATCCTACGTCCTACGCACCGCGCAGTGCGCACTGTGCACTCAATGTCACATCTCCGGCGGCGGCATTCCCACGACCAGCGCCTTGATGCGCCAGGTCCCCTCTTCCATGCCGAGTACTACGAGGTAGTGGGTCTTGATCTCCATCATGGAACCATCCTCGGCCTTGATGTGCATCACACTGGTCCCCATTTCCCACGCCACGTTACCCGACTGCATCACCTCGCCGGGCTGGTTTACGAAGTGCCCCCACGTCGGGGCAGCTTCGGTCAGCCCTTTGAGGATCGAGCCCCGCCCCGCGAAGTGATTGCCGTACTGGTCGGTCAGCTGCCCGTCCTCGGCGTACAGTTCGGCAATGGCAGCTGGGTCCTTGTTGTTGAGGGCGGAGACGTACGCGTCCCTGACCTTCCCCACGGCGGCGGAGGTCTGGTGCTCGTCCTGCGCCTCCGCGGCCGGCGCGGCCAGGGTCAACATGGCAGCGCCCAGACCGAACGAGACGAAGCGGTTGATACTCATGGAACCCTCCTTGGAGAAACGTGCGACGATCCGGAATACCGGATCGAGCATACCATACCCCGGGGGCCACCGGCTGGCCAGTACCCGCTCGCGAAGACCAGCTGGCACGGGAATTGACCCTTTAGCCAGGAAGAGACGGACAGGTGACCGACGTCACGCCCTCGGCGTGACCGACTCACCCCATACCGGCATATCGACCCGGTCGTGCCGTCTCGTACCGAAACCGGGAGGCAAAATGCGAGCATCGCAGGAGTCCACCAGACCCCGGCACATGGACAAACTCGGGACCCTGTGCCATCAGGGACTCGACATCGCCACCTATCTGTTCCAGGTGCCGGATGACGATTCGGAGCGAGAGAAACTGGCGCTGATCGTCGAAGCCATCGGTCAGGATCCGCTGGTCAAGGGACGAAGGGAGTTCCCCAAGATCGTCGACGAGATGCGGGAAACCCTCGCCGGGCCGGGCACACCGATGTCGGCCGAGGCGCTCAACGATGGTTTCGAGCGCATGGTCAAGCTGTGGCACACGACTAGGAGCGGTTTGTTTTAGGCGGGGCAGCGGGGCCGGTGTGGCTTAGGACACGGGAGCCACCAACCTCGTGAACTACCCGGGGAGCCTCGAGATCGACCGCCCTGTTGCCGATTCTGGAGATTGGCCTTCAGATTCAGACTTGGAATACGCCATATTGGGAACTGAAGACCAATAGAGGCCGCCGACGAGTCTTCGGTTGGTGGTCGTTGCCTGTCCCCCACGTAGATTGGGACAAGGACGCGTCCACCACCGACCCGGAAAATACCGTGGCATCCCCACCACCGACCATATCACTCCTCCTCCGCATCGTCGATCAAGCATTCGACACCAAGGCCTGGCACGGCACGACGCTGCGGGGCGCCCTCAGAGGATTGACCCCGGACGTGGCGCTGTGGCGGCCCGCCCCCGCGCGGCACAACATCTGGGAGTACCTCCTTCACGCCGCCTATTGGAAATACATCGTCCGGCGCAGGCTCACCCGGGACAAGTCCATCCGTTTTGCCCGCACGCCGAGCAACTGGCCCTCACCACCAGCCCCGGCGACCGTCAAATCGCTCAAGGAGGACATTCGGCTCCTGGTCGAGGAGCACCTCCTCCTGCGGGAGGCGATCGTCGACTTTCCGGCCAACCGGCTCAACGCCAAGGCGCCGGAATCCCAGTGGACCTATGCCGATCACATTCACGGGATTGCCGCCCATGACCTCTACCACACAGGACAGGTCCAGCTGCTCAAGCGGCTTCAGCGACATGGCTGACCCTGTGGCAATCTGAAGGGCGAGGCACCGTCTGCCGCACCCGCCCCGCCCATCAGGCCATCGCCCACCCGTGCATTAGTACTGTAATCCACTGACATACAAGCAGTTACGCCCGGTGGTGCCGAGGGTATTCCGGGGCATCGGTCTTGCACCCTGAGTCATTCGTTGCCCGGAGAATCGCCAGCAGGGCGGCAGATTCCACCCGTTCGAGTGACGCACTGTGAGGTGGCGCCGTGCCCCAGGACACCGTTGATCACATGAAATCGCCCAGTACCGGACTATTCCGGACCCGCGTCGCCCAGCGGCTGATGGGGCTGCTCCTGTTCTGCGCCCTCGTCCCTATCATGACCCTCGGCATCACCTCGTACCTGCATTTCACCGACCAGTTGCAGGATCAAGCCCGGCAACGATTGGAAACAGGAAGCAGGGACGCCGCCCTGGCGGTGATGGAGCGGCTGCATTTCGTGGAAGTGGAACTCGCCCGCATCGCGGCAACACTCAGCACCGGTGTCAGCGCTCGGCAAGTTGAGCTGTCCCTTTCCGCCGTTCCACCAGCGGGTGTCCTGGCAGTCAGCTTGGTGGCCCCCGACGGAGCCCGCCGCACGCTCCTGGGCGCTCCGCTCCCGCCAGGCGCGCTCACGGCAAATCAGCAAGAACACCTCTCGGACGGAAAGGCCGTCCTGCTGGTCCAGGACACGCCACAGCCCGACATCCTCCTCGCCAAGGCAGTCGACGCGACCGATGCCCGGCAGGGAACACTGTGGGCAACGCTAGACCCCGAGTACATCTGGAACAGTGTGGCAGACCGCCGGCGGCTGCCGCCAGGCACCGAAATGTGCGTCTACGCCGGCAACGGGGTCGTGCTCACCTGCCCGCGCTTGGTGCGAACCAACATGGCGGCCGCCGACCCCGACCCGCAGATGGCCGGTACCTGGCACTGGGAGGCCCACGGCGAGGAGTATCTCGCCGCCACGGGACCCATAAGGCTTGGCCAGCAGTACGCGGCACCGGCCTGGACCATCGTCCTGGGAGAGGCGCGGGCGGGCGTCATGGCTCCGCTGGCAGACTTCCGCCGCACTTTCCCGCTGGTGTTGCTGCTGGCGACCATGATCGTGCTGGGAGTGAGCCATGTCCAGGTGCGCCGCAGCATGGAGCCCCTCAGGGCCCTCACCGACGCCACCGGGCGTATCGCGCGGCAGGAGTTCGACACCCACGTCACCATCGCCAGCGACGACGAGTTCGAAGACCTGGCCGGATCGTTCAACACCATGGCACAACGGCTCGGCCGGCAGTTCAGTACCCTGACGGCGATGAGCGACATCGACCGGGCCGCGCTGTCGCATTCCGACCGGCAACAGATGGTTCGGACGATCCTCGATCGCATGGACCACGCGCTGGCCTGTTCCGCCGTGGCTCTGCTGCTCAGGGACGGCCAGGATCGTAGGGGTTCCTGGAACGTCCTTCGATTGCGCGACGGCCGGTGGCATGAGAGAGCGGCGGCCATCAGCTCGAATGAAATGGCCGAGCTGGAATCGCATTGTGAAGCTCTCGAATTCGGGCCGGGTCAGACCCGGGACTTCCTCCAACCCTGGAGTTCGGCAGAGGCGGCGGTACTCGTCCTGCCCCTCGTGCGGGCAAACACCGTGATCGGCGTCGTCGTCCTCGAGTACGACGACCCCGATATCATGCTGGGCGAGCGCCGGGCTGGCCGTCAATTGGCGGACCAGGTAGCCATCGCCCTGGCCAACGCCTCGTTGTTGGAGGACCTCGACGCCCTGAGTTCAGGCGCCTTGACGGCCTTGGCGCGGACCATCGACGCCAACTCCCCGTGGACCGCCGGTCACTCGGAACGCGTCACCCACGCGTCGCTGATGCTGGGCGAGCGCCTGGGACTGTCGGCCGGTGATCTCGACACCCTCTATCGTGGGGGCCTGTTGCACGACATCGGCAAGATCGCCATCCCGGCGGCCATCCTCAACAAGCCAGGCGCCCTCACGGATGAGGAATTCGCCGTCATCAAACAGCACCCGTCGACCGGCGCCCGCATACTGTCACCCATTGGGGTGTACCGGGACACCATCCCCATCGTCATGTCCCACCACGAGCGGCTCGACGGCAGTGGCTATCCCCAGGGGCTCGAGGGAGATCGAATTCCCCTGCTGGCGCGGGTGGCCGCCGTGGCCGATGTCTACGACGCCCTGAGTTCGGCCCGCCCCTACCGGCCCGGATGGCCCATCGAGCGGGTGCTGGAGCACATCACCACCGGCGCGGGTATTAAATTTGATGCCGCCGTTACCGAGACATTGGTGCAATCGGTCGAGGCAGGAGTGATCGGAACCGGACACAACGATACCCCATCGCCCTCTGTGCTACGGGAGGAGAGCCTGGGCACCTCCGGAGTGCAAAACGCGGTCTCGGTGCCACGATTGGCGCCGGTCTCTGATCAATAACTCCTTGAATGTCAACGAGGTACCTACCGGGTACTGAAATTGCATATAGTGCTGCGGATGCCTGTGGGCAGAAATACGGTGGTACCGGGAACCCCAATCGTGGTTGAAAGATGAATCAGATTGTCCCGAATCGGGACCGGCAAATCCGCTCGTCATCGATGGCATGGTGGAGTCTTCCCTCGTCCAAGCGCGGGATGACGATGATCGAGATGCTGCTCGTCCTGATCATCATCGGCATCATCGCATCCATCGCGACCCCCCGGCTGACGGGTTTGATCGACAAGGCCCGTGGGGCAGCGGCCATCGGTGATCTCGATGCCATCCACACCGACATCGTAGGCTACGTGGCACAGCACGACTCGCTACCGCCATCCCTGGCCACCATCGGCTGGGGGGGACGCCGGGACCCCTGGAATCAGCCGTACATGTACTTGAACTTCGCCGGGGCCATCCCGGGCAATGCCCGAGTGGACCAGTTCGGCGTGCCACTCAACACCGGGTTCGATATGTACAGCTTGGGGGAAGACGGAGCGAGCAGCCCCTCGATCATGACCCAAGCGAGCCAGGACGACATCCTGCTCGGCGACGACGGAGGCTTCATTGGACTGGCAACCCGATACTGACCTGGAGATCGGAAGAGCACACGTCTGAACTCCAGTCACACTTAGAGAACGCG
>CAJVYZ010000229.1 GCA_913009915.1 uncultured Gemmatimonadota bacterium
TGTGTGTTTTTTTTTTTCAAGCAGAAGACGGCATACGAGATATATCAGTGTGACTGGAGTTCAGACGTGTGCTCTTCCGATCTACACAATCCTCGCTTGGCTGATGATCTGTCGATGGCTATGAGCCGTCAGCCGTCAGCTGTCAGCTGTCCACCGTCCACTGTCTACCCCTCACTCACTTTCCGACACAAAAACTACTAAAGATTCGATCGAGTACATCCTCCACGTCCACGGCCCCGATCAGGCTGTCGAGGGCGCCGGTCGCCTGCTGCAGGTGATGGGCGGCGAGGACCGGATCGCCGGGTTGGTCGAGAAACGGCCGGGCATCCTTCAGCGACACCACGGCCTTCTGGAGCGCGACCCGGTGACGCTCCCGCGTCAACATCGGTTCCAGATCGGCCACTTGGATCCGGTCGCCAAAGACGCGCTCGGCGATGGTCCGCCGGAGCACGTCGAGTCCCACCCCGGTAGTGGCGGATACCGGAATACCCTCCGCCGCGCGCTGGGTCATATCCGCCTTGGTACGCACCAGCAGCGGAACGCCGCCTCGAGGAAGTGCCGCGCCCAGAAGGTCCTGTTCCTCGGCGTCGAGTTCCCGGTCCGCCTCGACACAGAGCAGTACCATGTCGGCCGCCTGCAGGTATCGATGACTGATTTCGATGCCCAACTGCTCGATCCGGTCGGCATCGGCGCGCAGGCCGGCGGTGTCCACCAACCTGACGGGCCATCCCAAGAAGCTGGTGCCGGCTTCGATGGCATCCCGGGTGGTGCCGGGGATTTCGGTTACAATGGCCCGGTCCAATCCAAGGAGGGCGTTGAACAGGGACGATTTTCCCACGTTGGGCCGGCCCGCCAACACCACCACCGCGCCCTCCCGCATCCGTTCACCAGCGGGTGCCGTCCTCAGAAGGTGATCGATCTGGCGGGCGACATCGTCCAGCCGTTGCCGCACGGTAGCCGGCGCCACCGGGGGCTCGTCCTCGTCGGGGAAATCGATGTCGTAGCTGAGGAGGGCCACGACCCCGATCAGGTCCTCTCGCAACTGCAGCAACCGCTGCGACAGCCCACCGTCGAGTTGTTGCAGGGCGGCCCGGACCTGCGCCGGCGCCGTGGCATCGATGACGTCACCCACTGCTTCGGCCTGGATGAGATCCATCTTCCCGTTGATGACCGCGCGCCGGGTGAACTCACCGGGGTGCGCGGTGCGGGCGCCGGCGGCCTCGAGGGCAGCCACCAGGCGCCCGGGTGCCATGAGGCCTCCGTGGCACATCAACTCGACGGTGTCCTCACCGGTGTAGCTGCCGGGCGCACGATAGGTGATGTAGATGCCGTGGTCGATCTCGCAACCATCCGCGTCGGCGAACCGACCCAGGACGGCACGTCTCGGAGGTTCGGGCGCGAAGTCGTCGATCACCCTGGCGGCCACGGCAAAGGCGTCATCGCCTGTCAGCCGTACCACCGCCAAGGCGGAGCGCCCAGGCGGCGTTGCCAGGGCGACGATGACATCCGAAAGCATGGCAAGAAGATAGCAGGCACCCAGGCTGGCGCTGGTGGCCTCCGGCCCCTCGCTGCTAGCGTCTCTTCTTACGCTTCAACTGCTTGGGGCGTGGCGGGTGATCGGGAGCTTCCGCCGAAGTCGGAGCGGCACTTGGCTTGTCCTTCTTGGGCGGATTGGCCTTCACCCGCTCCTTGGCCAGCATCCATTGTTGCGGCACGCTAACCAGGTTCTGCACCGTGTAGTACAGGTTGAGCCCCGAGGCGAATCTGGCGAACAGCACCGTCATCATCACCGGCATGACGTACAACATGGTCTTCATCTGGGGGTTGGGTTCCATCCCCATCTGGCCGACCTTACTCACCGCAAACATGGAGATACCCATGAGCAGGGGGATGATGTAAAGAGGGTCGGCTTGAGCCAAGTCGGGGAGCCACAGGAAGGAGACACCGCGTAGCTCGATGGTGTTCTGGAACACGAAGAACAAAGCGATGAGGACCGGGAACGGGAGCAGCATCGGCCAGCAGCCACCGAGGGGGTTGACGTTGTGTTCCTTGTAAAGCTTGAACGTCTCTTTCTGCAGCTTCTCCGGTTGGTCCTTGTATTTCGCTTGCATTTCCTTCATCAAGGGCTGCACGGCCTGCATGCGGATGCTCGAGCGCATGGCTTTCTGGTTGAGCGGCCAAAGCACCACACGGATCAGGATGCCGAACAGGATCAATACCCATCCGTAGGGAAGATTCAGCGTTTCATGCATCCAGACCAGCACCCAACGGGCGGCGACCGCCACCGGCCGGATGATCGACCTGAGTCCGGGCCAGCCATAGGGATTTACGTCGTCGAACCCGTGGCCGATGCCCTTGAGCCGGGGATACTCCAGCGGGCCTGCATACAGGCGATAGCGGAACGCCCCGTCAGCGGTCACCGGCTGGCTGACCCACAGGTCGGCGGTCACCGGATCCTTCGGCGCGGTGAACAGCACCGAGGCCGTCACCCCACTGAGCGGAGTCGCGCCCTCATCCACCGCCAGCACGGCCGTAACGAAGTACTTCGACTTGACGGCCACCCATTCGAACGGGCCCGGCTTGATTACGGTTTCGCCCGGATCGAGACTGCTGAATCGGGTGAGGTCACTGCCGCCGTTGCGGGTGACGAACCCCATCTCCCGCGTGTTTTCCTTGCGGTTTTGCTCGGTGTTGGCCAGCCCCGGGCCCATGCCGACCAAGAGGAGGCCTCCGTTGGGGCCGAGTCCTGTTACCGACCCGGTGACGGCCACTTGGTACGTTCCCGGCTCAAACCGGTAGTCGAGCGTCACGGTGACGCCGCCTTGCGTGGCGCTCAGGCCGAGTCGGGCCGGCTGGTCGACCGTCACCCTCTCGGCGGTAGGCACGAACACCCAGTCGTCGAGATGAAGGGTATCTCGTCCCACGATGAGCCTAAGGGCCAGCAGATCGCTCTCGGGGTGCATCAACTCGACGTTGTGACTCTTGAGGCTGTCGATGGTATAGGTGTAGTCGGCCAGTACGGCACTGACCAGCCGCCCACCCCTGGTGCTGAAACGGTATTGGTATAGCTCCGAGGTCACCACCACGGTGTCTTCCGGCACGGCACCAATGGCGTCCTGCGGCAGATCGGAAACGGCGGGCGCGACCCGGGGTGCGGCTGCGGCCCCCGCGTCATCGACGATGCTGTCGGGCCGCGGGAAACCGAGACTGTCGACGGCCACTACCGGCTCTGGCGGCGGACGCTTGAACAGCAGACCAGGGCCAAAGAGGATGACCATGATGAGGGCCATCGCCAAGAGGAAGCGACGATCCATGGGTTACTTCAGCCCGTTACGGAACGGGGTCATACCCGCCGTGGTGGAACGGATGGCACCGCACCAGGCGCCGCAGACTGAGCCAGCTCCCTTTTCCCGCTCCATGCTTGCACACGGCCTGACGGGCATATTCCGAGCATGAGGGGTGGAAACGGCAACTAGGGGGAAGCACCGGCGAAATGAGTAACTGGTAGCCACGTATGATGCCGATCAAAATGGTCTGGGGGATTTGCAGGACAGAGCGCATGGTCATTGAGCCGTTCGGACAGCGTCGCGCCAGTGAAGTAGTTCCTGCTTCAGGGTCACGAACGATGCTTGGTACGCGTCGGGCCGGGCCCGAATCAGCAGGTCCGAGGGGCCCTGGTCGCACTGCACCTCGGTACGCCAGATTTCCTTGAGCCTGCGCCGCAAACGATTACGGGCCACCGCCGAGTGATGGAACTTGGGAACGATAAGCCCCATCCGGGCGAGGCCCGAGGTACTGTCGGTCCAGATCAGCTCGAGATGCGCGCTCCGGCGGCGCTTTCCGGAGCGGAGCACCCGATGGATATCGGAGGTCCGCCGGAGCCGCCGGGCGCTATCGAGCCGCTGACTTGGCGTCAGTACCCTCCGTGCTTGGAGGGGATGATGACGGTCAGCCGGCGGCGGCCCTTCTTGCGACGCCGCGACAGAATAGCCCGTCCCCAGCGAGTCGCCATGCGGGCCCGAAAACCGTGTTTATTTACTCGCCGCCGATTGCGCGGTCGGTACGTCGGTTTCATAAATCGTTGCCTCCATTGAGCCAAGGAAGCTACCCAAGATAACGGCTCACGGTCAAGGTTGACTTTTCCACATCCGGCCCGTACTATCCCGCCCGCCCTTAATAGAACCCCACGACATTCTTTCGGGTATCGATGCAGCTGACCGCAAAAGAAGCATGGAAGCGCATCCTCGAGAACGCGCGGCAGCAGATTCCTGATCACGCGATCCGGACTTGGCTCGAACCTACCGAAGCCGTCGCCCTCGATGGCAACAGGCTCATCATTGGCGCCCCCGACCAATTCGCGGTCGAATGGAACGAAACCAAGCACGCCGCCCTCCTCTCGGCGCTGGCCGAACCGGTGTTGGGGGACGGCACCTCGGTGGTGTTCCGCGTCCATGAAGATCAGCAGCAGCGACCTCAGATGGACTTCTTCGTGGCCCCCCCGGCCACCGCCGGTATCCCGCGCCAGTCCACGGCCAGCAGTGGCGCCAAGCCACTGAACGAGCGCTACACGTTCGACAGCTTCGTCATCGGCAAGTCCAACGAGCTTCCCGCCGCCGCCGCCCACGCCGTGAGCGAGGCGCCCGGCCGCATCTACAACCCATTGTTCATCTACGGAGCTACCGGGCTGGGAAAGACCCACCTGATGCAGGCCATCGCTCATGACGTTTGCCAACGGTTCCCCACCACCAGGGTGCTGTACGTGGGGGCGGAGCAGTTCATCAACGAGGTGATCGAGAGCATCCACAACCGGAGAATGCCGGAGTTCCGGCGGCGCTACCGCAACGACGTAGATCTGTTCCTGGTGGACGACGTGCACTTTCTGGAGGGGAAGGAAGCCACCCAGGAGGAGTTCTTCCACACCTTCAATGCCCTCTACGAAGACACCAAGCAAATCGTGCTGACGTCCGACCGGCCCCCCAAGGAGATCCCTGGGCTGGAGTCCCGCCTGATCAGCCGGTTCGAATGGGGCATGGTGGCAGACGTGGGGCACCCCGACCTCGAGCATCGCATCGCCATCCTCCAGAAGAAGCAGGAACAAGATCACCTCGAACTGACTATCCCGGACGACGTCATCCGCTTCATCGCCGCGAGCGTGCGCTCCAACGTCCAGATCGGAAGAGCGTCGTGTAGGGAAAGAGTGTAGATCTCGGTGGTCGCCGTATCATTAAAAAAAAAATATCATTTTTTTCTTCTTCTCTTTTCTTCTCTATTTTGTCAGGCTCCATAACGTACGTACACCTTCATCTGTTTCATCTTCTCCCGTCACTCCTGCTTGCCATA
>CAJVYZ010000230.1 GCA_913009915.1 uncultured Gemmatimonadota bacterium
ACGACTCTAGTGTGGTGGCATGTGTTTGTTGTTTTTTTAATGGTACGGCGACCACCGAGATCTACACTCTTTCCCTACACGACGCTCTTCCGATCTCGAAGATCAGCACGGCGATGTTGAGGCCGACGATGTAGCCCACGGCCACCAATGCCGGGGACAGGTTGGAACCGAAGTAGGCGATGGATCCCTTGATATAGGCGGCCTTCTCGAAGGTGGCCGACCACAGCCGCAGGCCCGTCTCCCCGGCCTTGAACAGGGCGCCGATGAGACTGCCGTAGATGAGGTACTTGATGCCCGCACCGCCCGCCTCGCCGACCTTCAGCACCTCGGCGGTGGCCACGCCCTCGGGGAAGCGGAGCGGCGTCTCGATGATCAGCGCCCGGCGCAGCGGGATGGTGAACAACACTCCGATGATTCCGCCGAGTCCGGCGATGAGCGTGGTTTGCCAGTAATTGAACTCCGTCCAGGCGTTGAGGATGATCATGGCCGGGAGGGTGAAGATCACCCCGGCGGCCAGGCTTTCGCCGGCCGAGGCCGACGTCTGGACGATGTTGTTCTCCAGGATGTTGGACTTGGGGAACAGCCGCAGCACCGCCATGGCGATCACGGCCGCGGGAATCGACGCCGACACGGTCATGCCGGCGAACAGCCCCAGGTAGGCGTTGGCGGCGGCCAGTACCACCGAGAGCACCACGCCCAAGATCAGGGCCTTGATGGTGATCTCGGGCAGCGACTGGGTGGCTGGGATGTAAGGCGTGTCTTGGTTGGGGGATTCCACTGGCCTGGAGTCTGCCACGGATGCTCCTGATCGATGAGTGGATTTGTGGTGTGGAACGCGGCCGGGGACCGTCCCGGGGCTGGAGCCGGGATATAACATGAATATGGAGGTGGCGTAAGAGGAAAGGGATGGGATTCCGGGATTTCGATATTCCGGGAGTCCGGAAATGTGGGATTGGGGTCGCGGGTGACCCAATCGATCAATTTCGGATTCCCGAAATATCGGAATCCCGGAATCCCCTTCTGTCTCGTGTAGCAGTCGCAGAGGCACGGCTCGAACTCCTTGCAGCCGTCCCGCCCCGCTATTATCATCCCGCTCCCGAACGGGCGATTAGCTCAGTTGGTTAGAGCGCGCGCTTCACATGCGCGAAGTCGGGGGTTCGAGTCCCTCATCGCCCACTGCATGGCCCCGTTGCGGAGCATTCGCGGCGGGGCTTTTCCCTTTCAGTTTGCGGTGACGCCGGCCCGCCCTCACGCTGAGTGTTGCCCGACGATATGTTCATGATCACTCCCCACAACTTGCGATGGCTGTCGGATGATCGCGCCGTGTTTGACCTCTGTGCCCCATGATGGCGTCGTCGTTGACGTGTTTCGGACAGTGTGGCAGCGTAGGTACGATGCGGCCGTCGCATAGCCGCACGGACCGGCGGAACTGTGGTCCCTCGGGCCACAGTCGGACAGACGGGTGAGGTGGGCCTGGCTCCTGGGCGTGGTCGGCTACGTCTTGCTTCTCCTGACCCTCGATCTTGCCGGCTTCCCGGGACTCCATGGCGACGAGGCATGGTTTGGTCTCGAAGCCCTGCGAATCCAGGAGAGTGGCTTAACCTCAGCAAGCGGCATGAACCCGTACACGGGGGCGCTGTTCCCGTGGCTTCTGGCCGAGGTCTTTCGCGTCGTGCCGCCAGGGGTGCAGGCGCTCCGCCTTCCGGGGATCCTGCTGAATACCGCCGCCCTACTGATCCTGCTCGTGTCCGTCCAGCGCGCCGCCGGCTCCCTGCGCGCCCTGCTGCTGTTCCTCCTGTTCGGTTCGTCCTTGCTATTCCTCTGGATGTCACGGGTCGCCTGGGAGGTCACTGCGGTCCAGCCGGTGCTTCTGGCGACGATGCTCGCCACGGTGCTGGAAGCCGGCAGGAGTGAGCGGTGGACCACCCGAGGGATAGCGACGTTCATCTTGGCCAGCGAGCTCGGGGTGATCAACCACCTGATCTTCAGCGCGGTGCCGATATCGTTCCTCGCTGCCGCCGTGCTGGTAGGCGCCGGCAGGCGGGACAGGCGGACGGCCGAGCTCGTGTGGATCGGCGCCCTGGCCGTCGTCTCGATGCTACTCGTGCTCGGTGTCAAACGGGTCCTCCCTGACCCCACGTTCGTACGGTGGAGCGGACTAATCGTCGTCGCGTTCCTGGGGTGGCCCGTGGCGGTCGCCTGGTGGGGCCGAGCATGGCCCGCCTCTTTGGAGGGATGGATAGAGCGTGCCAGCCCGCGAGGGCTCCTCGTCGCGTTGCTGGTGGGCGTGGCCGCGTTCGCGGCCCTACATGGGGTCGCCTTCGTCGGCACCTTGGCCAATGTACTGGTCATGAAACGAATCGCCTCATGGGAACCGGCGCTTCCAGGGACGCTGCTGGGCTACGCCTGGGGCCTTACCATCACGGGCGTGTTCGCGGCCGCGGCATGGCAGACGCTCAGGCGCGTTCGTCGGGGAGGGGTGCTCGCCACTCCCGATCTCATCACCCTATGGGCGCTCGGCTGCGCTGTCGCTTTGGCCATCCTGACGGGCCGCCAGTCGCTCCGGCACTATGTGCTGCTGAGCGTCCTGGTCTCGGTCGCCGTCGCCCTCTCCCTCCCGGCGGGTCGGTTCCTGACACGCCCCTTCATCCTTGTCGCGGCGCTGGCCTTCATCGGGACGAATACCGTCGCTTGGCGAGGGATTCTCGAGGGAGCGAACCGGCCTCCCCTTCGCTTCAGGGTCGGATACGGGCACGAAGTGTCGACCCATTTCCTCAGGCTCGACGGCGTGGCCCGGGAGTTGGAGGAACTTGGCGTCTGTCATACCGAGGCCGAGGCTTTCATTGGGCAGCCGCTCGCGTTCTACCGTGCCATACGCCCTCATGCCTGTGGCACCGACCAGGTCTACCGGCTGCGGTACTGCGGGGAGTGCCCACCATCCTACATCTTCCTCGAGCCGACCGATCGTCCCTGAACCGTCTGATGGTGAACGGAGGAGCCGTGCGGTGTCCCACTTCAGGGGATCCCGGTCCTCCCTTGTCCAGCGCCGAGGGCCATGAACCGGAAACGGCAATCCGGAACAGCGCGCAGAAGCGGGGTCTCTTCTTGTTGCTCCCAGGCAACGCCTGCCCGCGTTCGAGGCACCGATTCCATGCCGCCCCCCGTGACTCGAGATCACTCGGTGACGCAATGCTAGACGCCGCGTCGTTTCCAGAGGCGGGCCTGGCCTCCCAAGCGAGGCTGACCGCCGGCGCGGCGTTGCTGCAGACGGCTGCACGGGTGTCAGCGGGGTGTCTACCGAGTGTGGTAACCAGCTCATGGGGTGGAACTTGCATCTGACGCTACTTGCCAACCACGGTTCCGGCCTGCAAGTTCGATCCTTCCTATATCTCGGGGACTCCCTAGCCACGTGTCGTTGACCTCAATGCTAGCACCAGGATTTGCCAGCCCCACTCGAGCGGGATTCCTGCTTGGCGTGCTGCTGCTCTTGAGCTGTCGGGCGGAAGATCCGTTGGGCCCGGGCGGCGGCGGGTCGGGGGCCGACGCGTCGGCGGTGTCCGTCGATCCCTCCTCGACCAACCTTCAGGTAGGCGGTTCGGTGACGCTGACGGCCACGGTTAGGGATACCGCGGGCCAGGTGGTGAATAACGCCGTGGTGAGCTGGGCCAGCGCCGACACCACCCTCGCCACCGTGGATCAGAGTGGTACGGTCACAGCCGTGGCCGTCGGTTCCGTGGCCATCGTGGCGACCAGCGGCGGGGAGAGCGCCACCGCCGGCATTACCATCGGCCAGGGCTTCGTGGCCGCCGATTCTCTCGCCATAATCGACTCGACCAGGATAGTGCTGCTGTCGGACAGCGCCGAGCGGGCCGGCGGCACCTACCGGTTCCAGCGGATCAGCGGGCCGATGCCGGATTGGGATACCGTGGCGGTGGTAGTGGGAGCCCAGGGGCCCGGATTCCTGCGGCGGATCGACGACGTATCGGTCGTGGGCGACATCGCCACCATTCAGACGTCGTTCGCCGATCTCACCGAGGCCGTCAAGGTCGGGGCCTTCGCCACGTCGAGCCGGGTGTTCGACGACAGTGCGGCCAACGTGCAGGGGAACATCTACTGGGGTCCCACACGCGTCCTGGCGCTGGCGGACGGGGTGACGGCAACGGCCGGCGGTGGTATCAGCCTGAACGGCGTCAAGCTGGCGTTCAAGGTTGCCGGGGAAACCGCCGAGGTCGAGGCCTCCTTCACCATCAACGACGGGCGCATCTCCTTTCCGGTGATCATGGACCTGGGCGCCCGGATCGGATTGGTGGGCGGCTTCATTCCGCTGCCGGAGTTGAAGGAGTTCCACGCCATCTTCGGCGGCGGCGTGGATCTCGACATCAATCAATACACCATCGCGGTGACCGGAACTCTGGGCGCGTCCAAGGACAGCACCATCAAGAAACCCTTGGCCAAGTTCAGCAAGCGTTTCGTCACCTTCATTGGCTACGTACCGGTATCAGGGGAGTTGATACTCTCGTTCAAGGCGGAGGCGGCGATCCAGGCTTCGGTGGCGGTGGAGCTGACCGGTGATTTTCAGGCTGGGTTCGGTGTTAAGGCGGGGGCCCGGTGGAACAAGGATCGGGGTTGGCGGGACGCCTCCGGGGCCAATCAGAATTTCAATGCGTCGCCGCTCGATCTGGGGGTGAAAGGTTCGGTCGAGGCCAAGGTTGCGGTGGTCCCCGAGTTGTTTCTGCGGATGTACGATGTCGGCGGCCCCTTCATCAATATCGAGCCTTACCTGAAGGCCTCGGCGGACATGACCGCCCCGGCGTACGATTGGCGAGCCGGGATCGACCACGGCATCGACCTGAACGGCGGCTTCAAGATACAGATCCTCAGCAAGGCACTGGCTTCATTCTCCATCGGCGTCCCGTTGTACGTCATCCCCTTGCTGGAGACGTACAGCGACGGCCCGCTATGGGTGTCGGACAACACCACCGGCAGCGACTTGCCTCCGAGCTACCGGAGCCGTGTGCGGCCAGATTTCCAGGTTCGTAATGCCATCTTTGGGCGCGATCACGTCGAATCCTTTCAAGACAGCACCTTTATGCGCGGCTCGCCGATCCTGTTGGACAACATCCGCTCAGGCGATGGCTTCCCCCATCTCACCCGATTGATGCGGATCCAGGGGAACTGCACGCCAGCAGCGTACCAAATCTCCCAGGGCGTCGTGTCCGATTTCTCGCACGGGATCCTGGGGATCGGCGGCGACAAGGACACGACCGAAGCACGGTTCTCAATTTTTTGTATTCCGTTTGGCGCCATCCGACCGTCGGTGGTGAC
>CAJVYZ010000231.1 GCA_913009915.1 uncultured Gemmatimonadota bacterium
TGGGAGCGATCCCCTTTGCCTACACCGACTACCGCCCGGTCACCGACCCAGAGATCCGGGCGGAGTACGCCCGGGCGTGGGGAGTACCGGCTGAGTCCCTCTCGCTCGACAATGGACTGATGGTGACCGAGATGACGGACGATGGCAGCTCGGTGCGCGGACTGTATATCATGGGCGAGAACCCGGTGATCTCCGATCCCGATATCGCCCACGCCGAGCACTGGGTCCGCGGCCTGGAGTTCCTGGCGGTGCAGGACCTGTTCCTGACGGAGACCGCCCGCTGGGCCGACGTAATTCTCCCCGGATCCGCCTTCACCGAGAAAGAGGGGACGTTTACCAATACCGAACGGCGCATCCAGCACCAGGGTACGGTGGTGGACCCACCAGGGTCGGCCCGGCGCGACTTGGACATCCTGGTGGAGCTGAGCAACCGTATCGGCCTGGCGACCGACTACGCCTGCCCTGAGGACGTCATGAAGGAGATCGTCTCGGTGACGCCGTCGTGGGCGGGCGTCACCTATGAAGCCCTCAAGCCCGCCGGACTGCAGTACCCGGTGCCGCAACCCGGCCACCCAGGAACGGCCTTCCTGTTTGACGATCACTTCCCCACCGACGATGGCAGGGCACGCCTGGTCCCCGTGGAATACCTTCCCCCCAGCGAGCTCCCGGATGACGAGTATCCGTTCATCCTGGGCACCGGGCGACAGATGTACCACTGGCATACCGGCACCATGACCCGACGGTCCCAAGGACTTGACGCCCGGGAGCCCGTGCCGGTCGTCGACATGAACGGGGAGGACGCCGCCGCCCTCGGAGTGGCCGACGGAGATACGGTCCGGGTGACCTCACGTCGTGGCTCGGTCCTCATTGCGGTCCGTCTGTCTCAACGACAGGCCCGAGGGCAAATCTTCATCCCCATGCACTTTCGAGAGGCCGCTGCCAACCTGCTGACCAATCCGGCTCTCGACCCCTACGCCAAGATCGCTTCGTTCAAGGTGAGCGCCGTCCGCATCGAGGCCGAGCCCACCACCACAGCCTGACGGCCGGCACACTTCACCCAGGCCGATCCCCGAGACATATTTACCGAGATTCAGCCCCATCACCCCGACCTCGGAGTCACATGCTAGCCGCTGTCAAAGAGGCGCCCGGGACCGGCATGACGGTCAAGGACGTGGCCCGCCCGGTCTGCGGTCCCAACGACGTGCTCGTCCGCGTCCACCACGCGGGGGTATGCGGAACGGATCTCCACATTTGGGAATGGGATGCGTGGGCCAGCGGCAGGATGCGACTACCCGTAATCGTCGGCCACGAGTTCGCCGGTGCCATCGTCGAAATGGGCAATGAAGCCGAGGCCACGGAACAACTGGAGATCGGCGACCTGGTTACCGCCGAGGGACATATCGTATGCGGCCACTGTCTCCAATGCCGCACGGGGCATGCGCACCTGTGCCAGCGGACGCAGATCATCGGGGTCGACCGTGACGGGGCCTTCGCGGAGTACATCGCCATGCCGGCGTCGAACGTCATGAAACTGGGGAACATACCCACCGAAATCGGGGCCATCATGGACCCGATGGGCAACGCCTTCCACACGGTGCTCGAAGCGGACGTTGCCGGCAGCACTGTGTTCGTGCTAGGCTGCGGGCCGATCGGGTGCTTTGCGGTCGGTGTCGCCATCGCCGCCGGTGCATCCCTGGTCATCGCCAGCGATCTGAACGACCGTCGGTTGGCCATCGCCAGGAAGATGGGCGCGCATACTACCATGAACCCGCAGAACGAAGACGTCGTGGCCCGGATCATGGACCTGACGGACGGCGTCGGCGTGGACGTGGTTTGCGAGATGAGCGGCCACCCGACCGGGCACGCCCAGGCCTTTGCCACAGCCCGCCACGGCGGTCGCGTCAACCTCCTCGGCACACCAAGCACCACCACGGAGGTGGACTTTGCCCGGGACATCATCTTCAAGGGCCTCACCCTGTACGGCGTCACCGGCCGCAAGATGTACCGGACGTGGCATCAAATGCAGCGGTTCCTGCGCGCCGGGCAATTCGATCCAACTCCCGTGGTAACCCACCGATTCCCGCTCGGCGAAATCGCCGAGGCCATCCGTGTCATCAAGGACGGCGACGCCGGGAAAGTGATTCTGGAGATCACGTCATGACCGACATCCTCGACCAGCGGATTCGGAGCGAATTGGACGGCTTCCGCCGGGACGGTGTGTACAAGCGACTGAACTACCTCGACAGCCCCCAAGCCCCGCGCGTCCGCATGGAGGGCCGTGGTGATGTCATCAACCTGTCCTCCAACAACTACCTCGGGTTGTCGGCAGACCCCACCGTGATCGCCGCGGGCAAAGACGCGCTGGATCGCTTCGGCGCCGGCACCGGGTCGGTTCGGTTCATCTGCGGCACGTTCACCATCCACCGTGAGCTCGAGGCCGCCTGCGCCGACTTTGTGGGGACGGAGGCGTCCCTTTCGTTCGTGAGTTGCTGGAACGCCAACGAGGCGGTCCCGGCAACATTACTGGGCCCCGAGGACATCGTCATCAGCGACCAACTCAACCACGCCTCCATCATCGACGCCATCCGCCTGGCCAAGTCCATCACCAAGTGCCAGTCCACCGTGTATCACCATGCCGACATGGCCGACTTGGAGGCCAAGCTGCGGGCGTCACGAGACAAACGCGTGCGCATGGTGATGACGGATGGGATCTTCTCCATGGAGGGGGCCATCGCCAACCTGCCGGACATCATCGAGCTGTGCCGGAAATACCAGGCGTACCTAGTAGTGGACGACTCGCACGCCACGGGCGTCCTGGGCGCAACGGGCCGCGGAACGGCCGAACACTTCGGCCTCCTCGGTGACGTCGACATGATCACCTCGACGCTGGGGAAAGCGCTGGGTGGGGCCGCCGGAGGATTCGCTGCCGCTTCGGAAGCGGTGTGCGACTACCTGACACAGCGAGCCCGTCCCCAGCTGTTTTCCAATGCCCTCCCTCCCACGGTAGCGGCCAGTGCCCTTGCCAGCATCCGGTGCATCGAAGAGCAGCCCGACCGGGTAGCTCGGCTTCGCGATAACGCCGCGTATTTCCGTGAACACCTCAAGGCGGACGGATTCGAGCCGCTGCCGGGGGAAACCCCGATCATTCCGGTGATCCTCGGCGAAACGGCCAAGGCCATCGAGATGAGCGATCTGTTGCTCGATGCAGGCGTGTTCGTGACGGGGTTCGGATTCCCGGTCGTCCCCAAGGGGCAGGCCAGGGTGCGATGTCAGGTGTCGGCCAGCCACACTCGGGACGACCTGGACGAGGCGTTGGCTGCGTTTCGCCGGATTGGTGGCAAACTGGGGCTGATCTAGCAGACCGGACGGGAATCAGGCCTGATCGGATCGGCCCTTTGGCGCCTTGCTATATGCAACAACCACGGCCCAACGCCACGGCCTCAAGTAGTTTCACAGCCAAACGCCCCAACCCTCGACAAGTCAACGAACTAGGTCCATTCAGGGTCGCGGCTGAAAAATTCGCATTTTTGGCGGGATTTTCCTATCTTGGAGTGCCTTACCCCCCTTTCCTGCCTGGGGCCGGGGCCGGGGTGGCTGCAGCGCCCCATTCGGGCAAGGGATTTGCTGGACTGAACACCGAAGAACGACGTTGGGTCACCGCGCCGGACAAGATTTCGAGCGGCGTGGCGCGCGCCAATCATCCTGGAGGCAACCTCTATGGGAATGTACACCCGCGGACTCCCCGCGCTGGTACTGGGTGCGGCAGCGATGGCATCGCCGCTCGCCGGCCAAGAAAACGTGGGCACGGGGTCGTTCAAGTGGTACTTCGGCGCCTACGCCGGTGCGACCATGTTCGAGACCAACGCCCAAGAGGACCGGACCAGCCCGATGGTGGGCGCCCAAATCTTCGTGACCGCCAGACGTACGGCTCTGCGGTTATCGGTCGAAGAGACATTCAGCGACAACAACTTGGCGTTCTTTTCGGACGCCTCCGCTCCAGGCGGCGTTCAGCAGGTCACGTTCAATAACATTCGCAAATACAGCCTGATGCTGATAGCCATTCCGCTTCAGGGAGCAATCCAACCGTACCTTGGCTTGGGGGTTGGCTGGATGCATACGGTCAACACCTTCCTCAGCAGCACGGCCACCGACCCAGCCGCCGCGCAAGACGAGGCGGTCAAGCGAGGGAGTGTTGGTTTCGGCTCCGCCATGGCGGGCTTGCAGATCCGCTTGAAAGGCGTCGCCGTGTTCGGCACCTGGCAGATCACCAGTTCGCCAGACGATTCCAAGTATCTGGTAGGCCCCACCCACTCGTTCAGCGGCGGCGTCCGCCTGAGCTTGGGGCGTTCGCGCGAGTCCTTCTAGCACGGCCGCCCGACACCCAGGGTGACCCGGCGATCACATAACGAAGCGGCCAATCGGCCGCTTTTGTTATGCCCACCCGCGGCGTGACCGCCATGTCAGCGTCGATCACCGGCTCTGCCCGCACAACCACAACCCTTGCCGCGGGCATGTGCCGACCGTCGAGTGAGTGGGTAACGCCAAGGGCCTGCGTGAGCCGCCCGGGGCCTGCTGCCAGCTCTCGATCGGGCCGGTTTCCCCTGCGGTGCCGCATCGTGGCCAGCCCCACCAGGGGCTCGAGTGCACGGAGCAGCACGGCGGCACCGGCCTCCGGCCCCTGGCAGACCAGATTGGCACACCAGTGAACGCCGTATGAGCGGTAGACGTACCAGGTAGCGGGAGCGGCGTAGAGCGAGGCGTTCCCGGCGTGGAGCCGGTGGTGGTAGGCGTGGGCGGCCGGATCGACAGCGCCCAGATATGCTTCCGTCTCCACGATCCGGCCGGCCGTAAAGGTCCCCCGAATCCGCGACACCACCGTCATCCCGAGCAGTGCCCTGGCAACGTCCTCAGCGGGCCGCTGGAAGAAGGCCACGGGCAGCGCGCTGCCCGTGGCGGTACCGGTCACGCTTTCGAGGCAGCCGGTTGCTTGGCTTTCCTGGTTCTCTTGGCGCCTGACCGAGACTTGGCCGACTTCTTCTTCACGACCTTCTTGGCGACGGTCTTCTTCTGGGTCGTGCCGGCCGCCGGCTTGGTGGCCTTCTTGACCGCCGGCTTCTTCTTGGCCGAAGACTTCCTGGCTGCTTTCTTTGCCTTGGTGGCTGGCGCCGAATCGAGTCTTACGACACCCACCATGGCAATGTCGGGAGCACCGCCGGCGGTGACAGGAGCGCGTGATCCTCGGCGCTGGCGCATCGTTCTCCGGCGGCCCTCCGTCGGCGTGCTCCCGCTGCTGCTCTTCCGTTGTGTTTTGCCCTTTCCC